>RKRX01000205.1 GCA_007571185.1 Oceanicaulis sp. | reverse complement strand
GGGTGTGGGTTTGAGCCTGGGTCTCAAGCCGCAAGAGAATGGTACGGGCTTATCGTTCTCCCTGACGCCGGCCTGGGGCCATGCGGGCTCGCTGGGCGGCGGATTACAGCTATGGGGCGATGATCGGATGGCTGTACGGGGCGTGGGTTCTGAGCGCGGGGTGACGCCGCAGATGAGCTGGAACACGGAACTGGGCTACGGGTTCGCGCTGGGCCCGGACGGTCAGGTTCTGCGTTCATATGTGAGCAGCCGTCCCAGCGAATGGCGGGCCGGGTTGGAGGTGATCGGGTTCAAGTGGTGATCGGGCGCCTGATCGCAGCGGTTGTCATAACCCGGTCTGAAGAACGCTATGGCGGTTCCATGGTGTTGTTTTTTGTCGAGGTGTATGCGCGGATGGAGCCTAATGCCATTCGGACCTGACGTCGGGATCGGGCTCTGCGTCTCGGCGCTGGTGTCGTTCGGCGTTAAAGCGTTCAGGATCAAGTCGCCCCAGCGCCCAGATCGCCGCCCCGCGCACCAGCGCGCTTTCATCATCCAGGCGCGCTATGGCCTGCCCGGCCAGGGCGGGGTTTTCGCAATTGCCCAGCGCAATCATGACATTGCGGATGAAACGGTCCCGTCCTATCCGCTTGATCGGCGATCCTTTGAAGAGCGTGCGAAATCCTTTATCATCCAGCGCCGCCAGTTCAGCCAGTTTTGGCCCGTCCAGCGCTTCACGGGAATGAAAAGCGACTTCCCGGCTAACCTGAGCGAATGTATTCCACGGGCACACGGCGAGACAGTCGTCACACCCATAAACCCGGTTGCCCATGGGGATGCGGAAAGCGCGGGGTATGGGCCCCTTGTGTTCGATCGTCAGATAGGAAATGCACCGCCTGGCATCGATATGGTAGGGCGCGGGAAAAGCCCGGGTGGGGCAGGCGTCCAGACAGGCTTGGCATGAGCCGCAATGATCGGTTTCGGGCGTGTCCGGCGCCAGTTCCGCTGCGGTGAGCATCACCCCCAGAAACAACCAGCTGCCATAGGTGCGGCTGACCAGATTAGTGTGTTTGCCCTGCCAGCCGAGCCCGGCGAGATGGGCAAGCGGTTTTTCCATCAGCGGTGCGGTGTCCACAAATACCTTCACCTCTTCACCGGTCTTGCGGTGAAAAACGCTGGCAAAGCGCTTGAGCCGTGTCTTCATCAGGTCGTGATAATCCCTGTTCCGGGCGTAGACGCTGATTGCAGCCTCATCCTTGTGGTCCAGGGTTTCCAGCGGATCGCGTTCAGGACCGTAATTGAGCCCCACTACCACGGCGGACCGGGCGTCAGGCCACATATGAGTGGGATGGACGCGCCGTTCGAGCGTGTTCTCCATCCACGTCATGGCGCCGTGCCGGCCTTCACCCACAAAGGTTTTCAACCGTTCTCCCGCCGCCCATGGTCCATCGCAGCGCGTGACCCGCGCCACTGAGAAGCCCGTTTCAAGCGCTAGCGCTTTGACCCGCTCAGTTTGTTCGGCGGGAGTGTTCATGACCTAGAAATCCAGATCCTGGTAACCGCTTATGGGCGGGTAACCGGGCAGCCGGTCGGCGAGAATGGCGCGGAAGGACGGGCGGCATTTGATGCGCTGATACCATGCCTTGACCAGCGGGAAGTCATCCCAAGGGACATCACCGAGATAATCCAGACAGGACAAATGCGCCGCGGCGGCCAGATCGGCCAGTGTGAAGCGTGGACCGGCCAGTCCATCGCGCTGGTCGAGCAGAGTGCTGACATAATCGAGATGCCAGCGCAGACCATCACGTCCCGCTCGGATCGCATCCGTGTCGGGCGCTCCTAGGGACTGGATGCGCTTTTCCAGCTTCTCATGGAGCAGACAGGCGTTGACCTCTGCGGTGAACTTGCCGTCAAACCAGGCCGCCAGCCGACGTGCTTCGGCCCGGTCGGAGAGGGTAGAGGGCAGGAGCGGGGGCTCAGGATAGCGCTCTTCCAGATATTCCAGGATCGCCCGGGGCTCGCACAACACGAGGCGACCCCTGTCGGTCTCTTCCACCAGAACCGGCGGCAGGCCGGAGGGGTTGAGCGCTATCAGGTCATCCGGCGCTTCCCAGAAGCGCTGGTATTCAGTCTCGAATGTTAGCGATTTTTCGCTCAGGGCGATTCGGATCTGTCGGGATCCGGGGTCTAGCGACCAGTGATGAAGTATGCGCATGGGTCGATTTACCCTTGTTCGGCTCCAATCTTAAGCGGGCTTGTCCATAAAAATTGCAGTTTGTTCACCGTCTCGAGTGTCAGTCGGGATCAGAGTGGGACCAGGCTCTCGCCATGATCGGTGTTCAAGTCTGTCAGGAACGCCTGACTTCTCACTTGGCGAATCCTGTTTTAGCGCGCACTGTCCGCCCTGCCGAACAAGGAGACACACGATGGACCTGGTTCATCTCATCATTCTGGCTTTGGTCCAGGGCGTCACTGAATTTCTTCCTATTTCCTCTTCAGCGCATTTGATTCTGGCGCCGCGGGTCATGGGCATGGCCGATCAGGGTCCGCTGATTGATGTGATGGCTCATCTGGGCGCGCTGTTTGCCGTTCTGGTGTATTTCCGCACCGATACGGGTCATATGGTCATCGGCAAGCTGGCGCTTTTAACCGGGAAGATGACCGGGGGTGGTCGGCTGGCCTTGCTCATCGCGCTGACGACCCCTCCTGTGCTGATTACAGGGGCAGGGCTGTATGTGTCCGGTTTGGCGGATGCTTTACGTTCTCCGCTGGTGATCGCATGGGCGACTCTGATCCTGGCGCTGCCGCTCTGGCTGACGGATCATTTCTGCAGGCAGGACATCACCATCAAGACCCTTAGCTGGCGCGGCGCTTTCCTGATTGGTTTGGCTCAGATGGCGGCGCTGATCCCCGGATCGTCTCGTTCCGGCGTGACCATGACAGCGGCGCGCGCCTTGGGAATGACCCGGCCTGAGGCGGCGCGCTTTTCCATGCTGATGGCCGTGCCGGTCATCGCCGCATTCGGTCTGCTGTCCGGGATCGAGTTGGCGCGCGGGGCTGACCTTGGCGCTAGCCTCATCGATGGCTTGATCGTGGCGGTGTTGTCCTTCCTTGCGGCCTTTGCGGCGATTGCCGTCCTCATGCGCATAGTGGGCAGAATCGGTTTCCTGCCGTTTGTGATTTACCGCGTTGCTTTAGCGGGCGCCCTGTTTTGGTGGGCGCTTTAGCGCCCGCGCCGTCGCCGGGTATCGCGCGTTATGTCTTCCTCATCAAGGATGAACCGGCGCGGATTGATCCTGATACCGGTCTCAACATCCAACAGGCTGACTTCGGTCAGACCGCCTAGCGCATCGGTGACGTACCAGCCCGCCAGCATCATGGTCTCCGCCCCGGCATCGGGCTGGGGATCATCAAACACCAGAGTCAGTTGACCCTCTGCTTCGCCGCCGGGGTCTTCCATTGTCACGTGAAGCCGCCCGTCATGGCGGTCCGCATGCACCACCACGCCTGATCCGGCAAGATCGGGGTTTCTTCCAAGCAAAAAGCGCAGCGGGGTCGCACCGATCGGCGTGCGATCAAGCGTTTCCAGCGCGAAATCAGCGATGGCGATGGTCGCCCCGTCGGCGACCACAAGCACAGGACTGGGATCATCATAGTCAAAGCGCGCCCGGCCTGGACGGTCGATTTCCACTATTCCGGTGCTGGGAACGTTATCGGGGGCGATCTGCACGAACCGTGCGCGCAGAGTGTCCAGGCTGATCAGCCAAGCCTCGGCGCGCCGGGCGGCCGTTTCCGGTGAGATCTGGGCGAATTCGGTTTCTATCAGCGCTGCCGCCGCCGGAGCGGGATTCTCGACAGAGGCGGAAACGGTCAGTGCGGCGGAGAAGAGTCGTGCAATTATATCCATGGTGAGACACTCTAAACTCCGATTGGAGTGTAGGAAAGTCCGGGGTTTACACGGGCGCTGACTCCGGGCACGGCAGGAGTGACAAACAGGGCTCACACAGATCGCAACTCCGATTTCAGCCTGTCGCAAGAATCGGGTGGCGGCGGGTTTGTCTGACAGGCAGGATACGATCATGACTGATACACGCACTC
This sequence comes from Oceanicaulis sp., assembly GCA_007571185.1. Classification (GTDB taxonomy): domain Bacteria; phylum Pseudomonadota; class Alphaproteobacteria; order Caulobacterales; family Maricaulaceae; genus Oceanicaulis. The sequence continues at coordinate 1,898 of RKRX01000205.1, read as the reverse complement.
TTTCCCCGGACATCGTCTTTGACCGGTTGTCACGCCGCGCTTCGGATTATGACCGGGTGATCGCCGCCCTCTCGTATTTGTCCGATAACTGGCGCGAACAACCCGATCTCAAAGCCATCGCCGCCTCCACAGGGTTGTCGCCACATCATTTCCAACGTCTGTTCACGCGTTGGACCGGCGCGAGTCCGAAGAAACTGTTACAGGCTCTTACGCATGCCTGCGCGCGTCGTCTGCTGGTGGATGGCGCCAGCGTGCTCGATACGGCGCTGGAGGTAGGATTATCGGGCTCTTCGCGCCTGCATGATGTGTTCATCGCAGAAGAAGCCGCCACCCCCGGTGAGGTGAAATCGGGTGGGCAGGCGCTTGTGTTCCGGCACGGGGTTTCGCCCTCGCCCTTTGGACCTGCGGTGTTTCTGATTGCCCCGCGCGGATTGTCGGGACTGGCCTTCGCTGCTCCTGGTGAGGAAGACGCTGCGTTTGAGGATCTGGCCCGCCGATTTCCAGCTGCGCGGTTCGAGCGTGACAATGCGCTGGCGGTGTGTTGGGGCGCGCGGGTGTTTGAGGCCCAATCGGGCCGAACCGCGCTGCCTCTGGCGCTCTATGGCGCTCCCTTCCGGCGGCAGGTCTGGCGCGCGCTGTTGCGGATTCCACCGGGCAGAACTGTTGGTTACGGTGATCTGGCCAATCATATGGGCAAACCCGGCGCTGCGCGTGCGGTGGGTGCAGCGGTGGGCGCCAATCCGGTCAGCTGGCTGATTCCTTGCCATCGAGTGCTCGCTGCTGATGGACGGCTGACAGGGTATCACTGGGGGCTGGACCGCAAGCGCGCCATGCTCGCTTATGAGGCTGTAACGGGTTAAAATCTCCTTCATGCCGTATCCGCCGCTCTACATTCTTCCGGCCCTCGCTCTTGTGTTCGCTGTGGTCTGTCTGGTGCTTTGGGCTTTATTCGTGCGCTGCTTGACCACCGAGGCGCGGTTCGAATACACCGCGCGTCGCGCCACCCGGCCTGTCACTGTTGATGGAATTGAGGAGGATGTGTTCGTCCGGCTCTATGTGTCCTGTTTTCAACCACGCTGGATGTTGTACACCGCTGGCGCGCTGCTGGCGGTGATCGTGATCAGCCCGGCGGCCTTTGTGGCGACGCCCTTGCTCTATGACATGATCTGGCGGGTTTTGGGCGCCCCTGAATGGGGCGGACGCACAGGTTATGTGTTCATGTTCTCGCTGTTTTTCGGGATTGTCTTCATCTGGGCTTTCATCGCGGCGCTGTTTGCGCGTTTTCATCACCTGCGCGCGCCTGAACCGTTCAATCACGCCTTGGCGCGGGCGCGTGGCCAGCCTATTGAAGATACGGGTTGGCGCGCTCGTCCTAAATGGGCGCGCAATATCGATAGAGCCGGTAAAACTACAACCAGGGATTGAACAGATCGGGCGATGTCGCCTTTCTCTTCCCTTCCTATAAGGAGTGATCGACATGCGCTATCTGCACACCATGGTGCGCGTGAATGACATTGATGAGTCGCTGAGATTTTATTGTGACGGTCTGGGTCTGAAAGAGGTGCGGCGCACCGAAAACAAAACCGGGCGCTTCACACTGGTTTTCTTGGCTGCTCCTGAAGATATTCGCAAGACAAGTGGGCATAAAGGCGCTCTTGTCTCGCCAGAGGGGCCGCCGATGATCGAGTTGACGCATAACTGGGATGGGCAAGAGTATGACAGCGGTCGCAATTTTGGCCATCTGGCCTATCAGGCGCCTGATATCTATGCGCTTTGCGCCCGGCTGCATGCCATGGGGCACACCATCCATCGCCCGCCTCGCGACGGCCGCATGGCTTTTGTGAAGAGTCCTGACGGCATTTCTATAGAGCTGTTGCAGGCGGGGCAAGCCCTGGCTC
>RKRX01000084.1 GCA_007571185.1 Oceanicaulis sp. | reverse complement strand
ATCCACATCCACACCCAGCGATTCCAACTCCTGCTGCATGCGACGGTTCTCAAAACCCAGGCGCTCCAGCTCACCGGTCATAGCGCGTTGCTCGCGCTCAAGCCCATGAATACGCATCACCAGGGTTTCAGCGATGAGCGTGTCTTGTTGGGGAGGGCGAGTTTCCATTTCCGAGAGGCGCGCCTCCACCGCAGCCAGACGCATAGCAAGTTCCTGACGCGACTGCCCGTCAGCCGGGGCGGTCACAAAACTCAGCGCCCAGACGGCGATGGAAAGAGGGATCACAACAATGCGAAACATGACGCACCTATCCTGTTGAGCGACTGTGGACTCATCATCGCCAGTGTCTCTGTCCAGAAGGCGAAATCAAGCTCCTGTTTCTCGGGCGCCCGGTTTTAGAGAGGTTCAATCGCAAATCCGGAACGAACTCAGGAAGCCGCGCCAGACTGGATTATTGTGATGGCGTTACGGTTGATTGACCAGCAACGCTCACTGGACTCACGACAAATCGGACGCTCCTTGCCATAGGACACGGTGGCGATGCGCGATGGATCCACACCCTGACCGATCAGGAATTCGCGAACAGCGCCAGCGCGACGGGCGCCTAGAGCCAGGTTGTACTCGCGGGTGCCGCGTTCATCGCAATTGCCAGCAATGAGAATACGCGCCTGCGAATGGGAGGCCAGCCAGGCAGCCTGTCGACGCAGGGTCACCCGCGCCTCAGATGACAGGTCGTATCGATCCAGAGCAAAGAAGACGCGGTCGCCCGCATTCACCTCAAAATCTTCGACCGAACCCGGTGTTGGCCTTGCAGGTTCCGGTTCCGGTTCTGGCGCCGGTTGAGGCTCCGGTTCTGGCTGATAAACAGGCTCAGGTCGAGGCTCAGTTTGCAGAGCAACCGGCTCGGGTTGGGAAGCGCAGGCGGTTAGCAAAGCGCTAAGCGCCAAGGCGACGACAACTGACAGGCGTTTCATGGTGGTATCATCCCTCTCTAAAATTTGCGATTGAGCCCGCAGATATGTGAGTGCGTAAGTTTTACCCGGATCAGCGCGCTCCACCCCCGGCATGACCCTTCTGAACGCGCACTCCGGGCGTCATCCTAACCGATGCGATCTTAATCAATCAAGGGGGACCAGGCTGGATCGCTGGCCGGCCCACGGGTGGGAAGACGACGCAGATTGAAACCCGCCAAATCCACGCTCCAGATGGAGTATGTCGCGCCGTCCAGGGTTCTGTCGCCACGGGTAAACAAAAGCACGCGGCCATTGGGCGACCAGGTCGGCGTATCAACGAAATACCCCTCATAGAGGATGCGTTCCTCACCTGATCCATCCGCGTTCACCACGCCCAGCATGAACTGGTCGTCAAGTTGTTTGGTGAAGGCGATGAGGTCGCCGCGCGGGCTCCAGACCGGGGTGGTGTAACGGCCTTGTCCAAAGGTGATGCGCCGGGGGTCAGCGCCGTCCGCCCCCATCACATAGAGCTGGGACTGACCGCCACGCGAGGAGGAAAACACCACGCGCCCCCCATCGGGCGCGTAAGAGGGCTCTACATCATCAGCGGGATGGTCGGTCAGCTGGCGCAGGGTGCGCGTGTGCAGATCAAATTTGAACAGGTCATGACCGCTACGGCGCTCTGCCGAAACTACAAGCTCGCGCCCATTGGGGTGAAAGCGCGCAGAAAGAGATTGGCCTTTCGCCGCCAGGGCGGGATCGGAATCAAACAGAGCTTCCTGACGCCCGCTCGCCAGATCATAGAGATAGCTGGTGGCGCGCCCATCCCGAAAGGACACATAAGTGATCTGCTGAGCACTCGGAGAATAGTTTGGCAACAGCGCCATATAGGATGGGTCGGTCAAGAAAGAAGGGTTTGCACCATCCTGATCCATCACCGCAAGCCGTCGAATTGGCTCGTCATTGGGACCGACACTTTCGGATACATAAATGATGCGGGTGTCGAAATACCCGGTCTCACCGGTCATCCGCTCGTAAATCGTGTCGGATATTTTGTGAGCGATTCGGCGCCAGTTGTCCAAGGAGGCGACAAACTGCAAACCGTGCATCTGTCGCTCGGTAGCGGCATCCCACAGACGGAACGCCACCCGCAAGCGATCATTCTCATCAATACTCACTCGTCCGACCAGGAGCGCCGAGGCGTTGATCACGCGCCAGTCGCCAAAACGCGGCCGCAGGTCAATATTGACGACTTCCTCGATGAAGGCGTCCTGATCTATTGGCGCAAACAGACCTGAAGCCCGAAGATTGTTGGCGATCACCCGTGAAATATCCGCCCCGATCTGCGATTCTTGATCGTTTTCACCCAGAAAATTGTGAATAGCGACTGGCGTAGGATCAAGATGGCCTTCAATGACATCCACCACCAAGGGCGTCTGGGCTGGAACCGGAACCGCCAGCATGGTCCAGATGAAGAGGGCGGCAAGCAACATGCGCAGGGGAGTCATGGGCAAGCTCTTAGTTTCTGGCGGCGCACATGTGCAACCCTAACCGTTTATTGCGTATCCACATTGACCACAAGCACGCGCCATTGCTGATAGTGTTCCGGCGGCAGCGGATAAGGTTGACATTCGATCACGCCCCGAAGCGCGCGTTCTCCCGCCACCTTCAGATAGGAATTGGACGAATTCATAATGCGAGCCTGGTCCACCAGGCGCGGTTGAGCGGATAGGCGCCCATTGCGTTCAAGACGGATTTCGACAGACACGCGGAGGTTTAGATTGGACGGCGCGTCCGCGTTCGAGCGTATGCACTGGTTCAGGTGAGATGAGGCTATGGCCTGAAGACTGGCGGTCAGGGCTGTACCCGGCCCGGCCCCCTGCCGGGTTTCGCCCGTCTCGGGCTCCCCGATCGGCGCCATAGTCTCACGGGATCGGTCCACCAGAGCAGACAGAGCCTCCAGATCCAGCCCCTGGGGTGCAGGTTCGGGTTTAAGCCTGATGTTCTCAGGTTCAATCTCAGGCGCAGGATCCGGTAGGGTATCGGGTGCAGGTTCGGGTTTAGGGGACGGCGAAACGATTTCAGGTTCCGGCTTGGGCCGTGGCGCAAGACGGGGCTGAGGCACGGTGCGTGAGGCCAGGTCTTCAGGCGAGATCTTCGGTTCGGGCTGGACTGAGCGTACATTGGTGTCGGCGGCTGGCGTGACGAGTTCGACGGGAACGACCACTAAGTCCTCATAGGTCCGGCGCGCCTGGGGAAAGGCGATCAACGCCGGGACCACCAGCCCGCCGTGAATCAGTAAAGAGAGCATGAAACCCAGGGCCTGACGCATGGCCCGCGCCCCTATTGCTGAACAGGGTCGGTGATGAGACCGATATTGGTGTAGCCGGAGGTCGACATCCGAGCCATCACCCGCATCACCTCGCCATAAGGGGCGCCGTCATCAGCCCGGATATAGATCCGGGTTTCCGAACCGGCCTCCACGATCGCCTCAAGGCGCGCCACCAGCTCCTCAAACGGTATCACTCCCTCCATCAAATAGAGTGTGCCATCGGCCTGGATGGTTAGAGTCAGCGGTTCCTCAGACGTCATCAGCGCGCGCGCTTCAGTATCAGGCAGGTCCACCTCCACCCCCACGGTCAGAAGCGGGGCGGACACCATGAACACGATCAAAAGCACCAGCATCACATCCACAAAGGGAGTGACGTTAATTTCTGCAGTTGGCTTGAATCGCCGGCGCCCATATCCACTGAAAGTGTCGATTCCACCTGCCATGACTCAATCACCCCGGCTGGCCAATGCCGCCAGGTCATCTACAAAACCCTCTAGTTTTGCGGCGTATCTGGCAAGAATGGAGGACAAGCCGTTGAAGAAAATCACGGCCGGGATGGCGGCCAGCAGGCCCAACGCGGTGGCGAACAGCGCCTCGGCAATCCCCGGCGCTACAATAGCCAGCGAGGTGTTTTCAGAAGCGGCGATGGCGCGGAAGGCGTTCATGATGCCCCAGACGGTGCCGAATAGGCCAATAAAGGGGGCGGACGAACCAATGATCGCCAGAACTCCCAGTCCGCCTTCCATCTTGTTCAGTTCGCGATTGGCTTCCGCCCCGCCGGATTTGGCCACTGAAAACCCGTCCCAGTCGCGCAACGCCGCAGCCAGAACTCGTCCGAACGCATCCTTGGGATCCCGGGCGTATTTCGCAGCCAGATCATCCAGGGAGGCGCCAGACCAGAAATCACGCTCAAACCGGGACGCCTCGCCATGAGCGGCGTTGAACCGGAGCCATTTCTCGATGGCGATCGCCCAGGACCAGATCGACATGAACACCAGCAGAGCCATCACTATCTTGACAACGATATCGGCGCGCATGAACAGATAGACGATGGTGAGTTCATCAGTCGGTCCCGCCAGTTCGACCGCAACACTTTCCATGCAAACCTCATCAATCTTGTGCGCACGACCTTGATTGCGCGCGCCGGTTTGAAATGCCTCTCACAACGCAGATGTAACCGCACACACGCTTCACGCCAAGCTGAACCTGTTCATTTCAGCGATCGCTACCCAGAAAATACACAGCACTCACCACGTTTTGAAAACCAACCCCTAACCTGAGACGTGGGCTGTAATCTTGCCCGCCATCTCGGCAGGGAGTCGGCGTGGACGCCCCCCCAGATCAATACAGGCGACCTGTACTGTCGCGATGAGCAGTTCCCGCGCGCCACGGACGATCCGCTGACCAACAACCAGACGAGCGCCACGCACCTGCTCAAACACGGTTTCAACAACCAGCACGTCGTCAATGCGTGCAGGTCCGATGAACTCCAGCTCCATCCGGCATACTGCAAAGCTCAAAGGAGGATCCCGCGCCAGGAGCGCGGCATGACCTACGCCAACACAGCGCAATGCGTCGGTGCGTCCCCGTTCCATGAATTTCAGATGGTTGGCGTGGTAAACCACCCCCGTGAGATCGGTGTCCTCGTAATAAACGCGCACCGGCAAACGATGGATGCGACCCCCGGACCATGCGCCAGAACCAGGTTCCATCACGCAGGCTCTCCAAACAAATCATCACTGAGATGCCGGGGTACTGTGAAACCGAGATGTTCATAAGCACGCCGGACCGCCACGCGGCCACGCGGGGTGCGCATAATGAAACTTTGCTGGATCAGGAAGGGTTCAACCACATCCTCCAGCGCATCACGGGCCTCAGCGCAGGCCGCCGCCAAGGTTTCCACTCCGACAGGCCCACCGCCGAAACCATCGATCAGGACACGGAGATAACGGCGATCCAGACTGTCAAGCCCTACTTCATCGACATCCAGGCGTTTGAGAGCAACGTCCGCCATTGCGGCGTCAATGATTGACACGCCATCAGCCTGGGCGAAATCACGCACCCGGCGCAGGAGACGGCCGGCGACGCGCGGCGTACCGCGCGCGCGCTTGGCGATCTCGGTCGCGCCATCTTCACTCACGGACAAGCCCAGCTTGTTTGCGGCGCGATCGACAATTCTGGCGAGCTCTTCTGTGCTATAAAATTCCAACCGCACCGGAACACCGAAGCGATCGCGCAAAGGCGTAGCGAGAAGACCCGCCCGCGTGGTGGCCCCTACCAGAGTGAAAGGCGGCAGATCGACCCGCAAGGTCCGTGCGCTTGGCCCTTCTCCAATTACCAGATCAAGGCAGAAATCCTCCATGGCCGGATAGAGTATCTCCTCCACCGCTGGCAGCAGACGATGAATTTCGTCAATGAAAAGCACATCACGCTCTTCCAGATTGGTCAGGATGGCGGCCAGATCCCCCGCCTTGGCGATCACCGGGCCGGATGTGGCGCGGAAGTTCACGCCCAACTCCCTAGCGACAATCTGAGCCAGGGTGGACTTGCCTAATCCGGGCGGGCCCGACAGCAGAACATGATCAAGCGCCTCTCAGCGCTGCGCCGCCGCGTCGGTGAAAATCTTGAGATTGGAAACGGCCGCGGGCTGGCCCACAAAACCAGCAAAATAAAGAGGGCGACGGCCAGTAGACAGCGCAGAAACGGGCGCCGCTGCAA
>RKRX01000220.1 GCA_007571185.1 Oceanicaulis sp. | reverse complement strand
CCGATACCCTCTCACCCTGTTCCGCCGAGTCATCACAATAAGCCTCCAAACCATGAAAATCATCGACACCCTCCCGAAACTAAACCCCGAAGACTGCTCATAACCCATTGATTTTATTCACAATGGCACTTTTGCGTATAATTCCCAAAACAAAGGGTCCGCGCCTTGTCCGTTCAGCGGGTTGATGATGAACATGTGGGCGGTGGCGGGATTGCGCTCGGCGGCGGTGTTGGGCGTGCGCCGGGCGCTGTGCTCAATTTTTTCCAACGCTCTGGCCAGCCACAGGGGATTGCCGGTGATCTCCGCGCTCAACCTGTCGGCCTCATATTCCCGTGCGCGTGAAATCGCCATCTGAACCAAGCCAGCCGCCATGGGCGCCAGAATGGCCAGCAGCAAGGCGCCGATAAACCCGCCCCGTTCCCGCGAGCCGCCGAAAAACAGCGCGAAATTGGCCAAGAAACCGATTGCACCGGCCAGGGTGGCGGTGACAGTCATGGTCAGCGTGTCGCGATGGCGCACATGGGCCAGCTCATGGGCCATCACCCCCATCACCTCTTCCCGGTCAAGATTGGCGAGCAGCCCGGTGGTGGCGGCCACAGCGGCGTTATCAGGGTCTCGACCGGTGGCGAAGGCATTGGGCTGGGGCGTGTCGATCACATAAATGCGCGGGGCTGGCATGCCGGCGCGCCTGGCCAGACCGGCCGTGTCGGCGGCATATTGATGCAGGGCGGGGTGGCGCTCATCAGGGGTGATCTCACGCGCGCCGTGCATGCGCAGCACTATTTTATCGGAATTCCAATAGGCGAACACATTCATCACCGCAGCGACGACCAGCGCCAGCGTGGCGCCGGCGGGACCGCCGATCAGATAACCTATGGTGATGAACAGCCCGCTCAAGGCCGCCAGAAGCATGAAAGTGCGAAGTGTGTTGGCCGTCATGAAAGTGAAGATCCGTCTGGTTGCACCGGTTTGTGCATTTGCATAATACGTCAGATGGGTGTGCGGATAAAGGACTGCAAGATATGAGTAATGCAAACATCCCGGCTCAAACCGCTGTACGCAAATCTCTCAGCGAGGCGGCGAAACGGGCGCTGGCCGAAGCGGAGGAACGACGGCGCAAAGCGGATGAACAGACAGCGCCGGCCAGGGAGCTGGGAGGTCCCAAAGGGCCCGAACCCACTCGTTTCGGCGATTGGGAGAAGAAAGGCATCGCCTGTGATTTCTAGGGGCCTGGTTCGATGACCGCCGCAGTCAATCATAAAAATCAGAGGGGTTGATTTCTCAAGGTTGAACTCGTAGCATGTCGGATGGTTTGAACAGTTTGCCGCCTGATCGGGTTGATGGCCTGAAGACAAGGATCGCTATGTTTATGAAACCTGCCCTTGCCGCACTGACCTTGCTTGTGTCCGGCGGCATGGCGGCTGCGGCCGATTGCAACGATTGGAACACATGGGTTTTTTTCAAGACCGCCGCCGCTGACGATATCCGCCGATGCCTGAACGCTGGGGCCGACCTTGAGGCGCGAACCGCCGAGTACGGTTCCACGCCGCTTCATCTGGCGGCGGCGTTCAGCACGACCCCGGCCGTAGTTAAGGCCTTGCTCGATGCCGGGGCCGACCCCGGCGCGCGCGCCGGCAATGACTCCACGCCGCTTCACCGAGCGGCGACAAGCAGCACGATCCCCGCCGTGGTGCAGGTTTTGCTTGATGCCGGGGCCGATCTCGAAGCGCGGGACGAGCAGGGCTCCACGCCGCTTCATCACGCAGTCAGGCATAACAAAACGCCGGCCTTGGTTGAGGTTTTGGTCAGCGCTGGGGCCGCTACTGAAGCACGGGACGGCGATAACCTGGCCCCGCTTCACCTGGCGGTGGACAGCGCCGCCCCCGCCGTGGTGCAGATTTTGCTTGACGCCGGGGCGGATACGCAGGCGCGGGATGAGGACGGCTGGACCCCGCTTCATCGGACCGCAGCGTTCAGCACAATCCCCGCCATGGCTGAGGCCCTGCTCAATGCTGGCGCTGATATTGAGGCGCGAGCCGGAGGCGAATGGACCCCGCTTCATGTGGCGGCGGCAAACAGTGCAACCCCGGCCGTGGTGCGGGTTTTGCTCGACGCCGGCGCTGACCTTGGCGCGCGCGCCGAAGATGGGTTCACCCCGCTTCACTTTGCCGCGTTCAGCACAACGCCTGCCGTGGTTGAGGTTTTGCTTGATGCCGGCGCTGACCTTGATGCGCGCGACGACGAGCATGGCGCGACCCCGCTTCATTTTGCGGCGTTCAGCACAACGCCCGCCGTGGTGCGGGTTTTGCTCGACGCCGGGGCCGACCCGGCCGCGCAGGACAAACAGGGGAACATACCGTTTGACCTGATTGATAAAGACAGCCCGCTTCGGGGCGCGCAGGTCTACCAGCGGCTCAAGGAAGCTCGTCCAGAGTGAGGGTTGTCCCAGGCGGGGTGTACGATCCGGCCAATCAGCGGGCATCGGCTAGCCGATCAATGTGCTTGGCGGTCGTGACTTTCACCTCTTCCATGCGCGCGCCTTGCTGACAAACAACCGTGCGGTCGTTCATTTGCCCACAGAACAGGCGCGACTTGCCTTGCTCATTGCGTCCTACAACAAAAGCAAGGCCCACACGCTCACCGCCGCGGTGTAGAATGTGGCTCGGCGACTTGCCGGTCGGCGAGCCGGCCCAGTCGGAGACACTGTAGGAATCCCCAACTTTCTCGATACTCACGCCGTGATCGGCTTTCGTCTTGACAGTTGCCTCAAGGCTATCAAGTTGTGAATAAATGTCGACTGAGGCCGCCGACTTGGCGGTTGCCGCCGCCGCTTTCGCGGCTTTGGTGGGTACGGCCTTGCGGTCGCGAGGGGTGGTGACAGAATCTCCATGTTGCCCGGGCGGTGAGCCAGCCTCGCCGCCTTCATGACAATCAATCCTATCAGAATTCCAATAGGCGAACACATTCATCACCGCAGCGACAATCAGCGCCAGTGTGGCGCCGGCTGAGCCGCCGATCAGATAACCTATGGTGATGAACAGCCCGCTCAAGGCTGCCAGAAGCATGAAAGTGCGAAGTGTGTTGGCCGTCATGAAAGTGAATATCCGTTTGGTTGCGCCGGTTTGCCCATTTGGACGCTCCTAAAAACCTATTTGCTTTCATTGTCAATACGTGATTCATGGTTTTGCCCTTTGGAAGGAGGATTTTGCGATGAAAAATGGCTAGTTTGTTTGATTTGGAGGACCATCTTGCGCGATTGTCTGGGACGGGGAACCCGCTTGAGGCTTTTGAGCGTCACATTGATTTTGGTTCTGGTCAAGGCTCTTGATTATGCGGACGGCTCGAAGGGAGGTCGGCCCCTTATGACCCCGTGGTGATGTTCAAGGTGCGAGTTTTGGCCTCATTGCATAATGTGAGCGATGCGCAGATGGAGTTTTACATTCGCGATCGGTTGAGCTGGGTCAAGGTACACGACTCATGGAAAAATCTTTCCCGTATTTGGGCTTGGAAGTGACCGTTCTGAGCGTTTCGTCACCGGGTATGAAGAGGTTTTCGCCTTTCGTGGCAAAAGAGACGTGTATCGTGACGTGTGCTCAATCTCAGGGGACCAAGATTTCTTGCCCTGGACAGAACGAACTGGAAACTGGGCCGGACAGACATCCATGTTCTGGTTCTGGCCATCGTCACCCCTCGTTTCAAAGTCCCCATCATGTGGATACTCCTCAGACATCGCGGCAATAGCTCGACATCACAGCGTATCAATTTGCTTAAACGTTATATCAAATGCTTTGGAGTATCTTCAATTAAGGTGCCGCTTGCTGACCGAGAATTCGTTGGTCATGAATGGATAGAGTTCCTCATTATCAACGATGTTCCGTTCACCATTCGCGTGCGTGAAGACATGTATATTGAGACCAAACAATGACAACAGTCTCAACTTCGATCACTTTTACGCAAAAAACGCAAAGGCCAGTGGACAGGTTGGCTGTTTGCGGCGTTTGGCACAACGCCCGCCGTGGTGCGGGTTTTACTCGACGCCGGGACCGACCCGGCCGCGCAGAACAAACAGGGGAACATACAGTTTGACCTGATTGATAAAGACAGCCCGCTTCGGGGCGCGCAGGTCTACCAGCGGCTCAAGGAGGCCCGCCCGCAGTGATGGGTGTCCAAGCGGGGTGTAAAACCCGGTCAACCAGCGGGCAGGTGACACGAGTGACGCAGGAAAGAAGCGGAACAGACGCCCATCTGATCGGGCACGCACTCGTGACTTGGCGAGGTTTCGCCTGAACGTTAAGTCTGCGTGTCATGAACAGCGCATCTCCTCCCCTGGTTAAAATCTGTGGTCTGAATGATGCCGAAGCGGTTGACGCTGCGGTGGAGGCGGGCGCGGACTATCTCGGGTTCATCATTTTCCCTCAAAGCCCTCGCCATGTGAGCCCGAAACAGGCAGGAGCTTTGGCCCGGCGCAAGGGTCAGGCCTTGTCCGTCGCCGTTCTGGCGGACCCTGATGAAACCTTGCTGGACGAGGCAGGCCGCCATATGCGGCCTGACATCATCCAGCTGCACGGTGGAGAGAGCCCGATGCGCTGTCTTGACGCTCGTCATTACACCGAGACAGGAACAGTCTGGAAAGCTCTGGGCGTTTCCACCGCGAATGATCTTGAACCGGTTGCAGGCTATGCCCGGCATGTGGACGGCTATGTCTTTGACGCCTCCCCGCCCGGAAACGCCTGTCGCCCCGGCGGGCATGGCATAGCATGGGATTACACCCTGCTCAGAGGGTGTGATCCCGGCAAGCCCTGGTTGCTGGCGGGCGGGTTGAACGTGAGCACAGTGTCAACCGCGATCATGCAGAGTGGAGCGGAAGGCGTGGATGTGGTATCGGGGGTGGAAATGGCCCCGGGGGTAAAATCCATCGACAAGATCAGGGCTTTCATCACGGCGGCTAAATCCGCATTCCGGGAGCGAGCACGGCCTACGTCATGACCTCAACCGGCCCTTTCTCCCGATATCCTGATTCCGAAGGCCGTTTCGGCTGTTTCGGCGGACGGTATGTGGCCGAAACCCTGATGCCGGGCATCCTGGCGCTTGAGCAGGCGTATGAGCACTACAAGAGCGATCCCGAATTCATCGCCGAGTTCGAGCTGTTTAGCCGTGATTTTATAGGTCGTCCCAGCCCGCTTTACTTCGCCGAACGGCTGACCGAAGCGTTTGGCGGCGCCCGGATCTGGTTCAAGCGCGATGAACTCAATCATACCGGGGCGCACAAAATCAATAACTGCCTGGGCCAGGTGCTTTTGGCCCGGCGCATGGGCAAGACCCGCATCATCGCTGAAACCGGCGCCGGCCAGCATGGCGTAGCCACCGCTACGGTGGCGGCCCGATTCGGGCTGCCCTGTGACGTGTTCATGGGCGCCACCGATGTTGAACGTCAAAAGCCCAATGTTTTCCGCATGAGCCTGTTGAACGCCAAGGTTCACACCGTCGCTTCGGGTCGGGGTACGCTGAAAGACGCCATGAATGAGGCGTTGCGGGACTGGGTGAGCTGTCCTGACGAGACGTTCTACGTCATCGGCACAGTGGCGGGCCCGCACCCCTATCCGGCCATGGTTCGTGATTTTCAGTCTGTCATTGGCCGGGAGGCGCGCGCCCAGATGCTGGAGCGGATCGGACGCTTGCCCGATGCTGCGGTCGCCTGTATTGGCGGCGGGTCGAACGCCATGGGTCTGTTCCATCCCTTTCTAGACGATGAAAGCGTGCGCCTGATCGGCGTGGAAGCCGCCGGTAAAGGGCTCGACACACCCGATCACGCAGCGAGCCTGAATGGCGGTCGCCCCGGAATTCTTCACGGCAACAAGACCTATCTTCTTCAGGACGAGGACGGTCAGATCGCCGAGGGCCATTCCATCTCCGCCGGGCTCGACTATCCCGGCATTGGCCCCGAACACGCTTTCCTGTGCGATGTGGGCCGGGCGGAGTATCGTTCGGCCACTGATGCTGAAGCCCTGGATATGTTCCGGC
>RKRX01000121.1 GCA_007571185.1 Oceanicaulis sp. | reverse complement strand
ATCCGAGATCTGCTTTTGCAAGGCTCTAGGTCGCGGACTGCGGGTAGGGTAGGTTGCTTTACTGACGTCGGTTTGCCGTCCAGCGAAACCGAGGCTCTGCTCCCGACCGCCATTGAGCTCCAGATACACTTCGGCCAAAAGGTAAGCATCCGTCAGCGCGCCGTGCTTCGTCCGTCCATCCAGAGAAATATCAAACCGCTTGCAGAGCGCATCCAAGTTCACCAGCGCGCCGGGAAATTTCTTCCGTGCAATTGTGATTGTGTCAATAAAGCGCGTTTTTTCGATCTCGGCCTTGCCGCAACGTTTGAGCTCCATATTGATAAAGCCCCTGTCGAAATCGGCATTATGCGCCACCAGTGTGCTGTCCTGAACAAACTCTAGAAACAGATCGGCCGCATCGGCGAATTTCGGTTTATCTTTAAGCCTTTCCCAAGTATGACCCGTCACTTTGGTCACCTCGGCGGGAATGTCACGTTCGGGGTTGATCAGGATCCGCAAATCTTTGCCGGTGGGAACCTGATTGACGACTTCTACGCAACCGAGCTCCGTAATACGGTCACCGCCATGAGGGTCCAGACCGGTGGTTTCAGTGTCAAAAATGATCTCGCGCCTGCCCATGCCTGTCAGCCTTTCCTGGAGTTCAACGCATCAAGCACAGCCCGGACCTGAAGCCGTACAGCGTCCATATCCTGGGATGTGTCGATCACAAAATCCGCCCGCGCCTGTTTTTCCGAATCAGGCATCTGCCGGGCCAGTATGGTGTCGAGTTTGGTCTCATCCATCCCTTTGCGCGCTAGAACCCGGGCTCTTTGCACACGTTTGGGCGCAGAAACCACGACCACATAATCAAGCTGATCAGCCCGACCGGTCTCAAACAAAAGCGGCGCATCAAGCACCGCCACCTTGACGCCTTTGACTTGCGCGGACTGAAAAAACGCGTGGCACAGGGTGTCTACAAGCGGATGAACAATGGCGTTGAGCGTTTCAAATCGCCCTGGATCCGCCTGCAATTGCGCCGACAGCACCGGGCGATTAACCCCGATCCCTGTTTCTGCAGCGCCCGGAAATGTTTCGGCGATCAATGACACAGCCGCCCCGCCAGGAGCGTAGAGCTCAGCCACCGCGGCGTCAAAATCAAACACACAGGCGCCTTCCTCAGCAAACAGGCGCGCCGCGGTGGATTTACCCATGCCGATGGAGCCGGTCAAACCCAGTGTCACCATCACCCTGCCTCCAGATGAGCCAACAGGATATTTCGCACATCGTCATGGTCAGGCGCCGGCGCGCCAAAGAACGATTCAAATGCAGGACGGGCCTGACCTATCAGCATGCGCAAACCGTCAGAGGTGCGAAGTCCCAAGGTTTGCGCTTGACGCAGGAATCCTGTGTTCAGCGGCGTGTAAACCATATCGAACACCAGCGCATCGGATCGACAGGCTGAAAGATCAACATCAAGCTCAGGGTGATTTCTCATACCCAGCGTGCTGGCATTGATCACGAGCCCAACATCAGAAAACACGGCTGGATCATCATACGTATGAACGCTGGCCTGAACCCCCAGCTCTGCACACACCCGTTCAGCGTGAGCGCGCGTGCGGTTGAGAATCCGAACCGGGCCAGTCCGATTCTTCAGGTGATGGAGCGCTGCGCGTGCGGCGCCGCCTGCACCAATCAGAACAGCGGCGCCTTGACCTGAATCAGGTTCAAGGGCGTGTGCAACACCCACAAGGTCGGTGTTGTCAGCATAAAGCCCGTCACGGCTTTGATGTAAAACATTGGCGGCGCCAATGGCCTTAGCAGAAGGGCTGACATGATCAGCAAGTTTCAGAGCCGCTTGTTTGTGAGGCGCGGTCACATTGACCCCCACAAAACCGTTTTCAAGCCTGCGCCTGACCGTTTGTTCAAAACTCTCGGGCGGACACTCGATGATCGAGTAATCGCCGGATTGAGCAGTTTCATCCAGCCAGGACTTCATGATCAGCGGTGAAAGCGAGTGGCGGGCTGGCCAACCCACCACCGCAGCCTTGGGTTCCTGTTGATCCATCAGATTGTCAATGCGCCTTCAGAGCGCAGCATTTCCAGCACAGGCAAGAGTGGCAGGCCGAGGACGGCGAAATAATCCCCCCTCACGCATTTGAAAAGCTGAACGCCCAGCCCCTCATAGCCATAGCATCCCACAGACGTGGTCAGAATATCGCGCGACTCGACCATATAACGATCAAGAAAAACATCCGAGAAATTCCGCATAACCATTTCACAGCGAGTCTGGTGCCGCCAGATGATATCGCCCTTACGTGCGGCGACCACCCCGCCCTGCAGAGAATGAGCTTGACCTCGCAACTGGATCAACCGCGCGCGCGCTTCCTGCACCGAGCGCGCTTTATCATAAACCCGACCTTGAAATTCGAGAACCTGGTCAGCCCCCAGAACTAGACCGGACCGGCGCTCGGACACCGCTAGCGCCTTACGTTCAGCGAGTTCCAGCGCCAGTGCTGTGCAGTCGCCCTGGAATGCATTTTTGACTGCACCTTCATTAATATCGGCGGGATCGACTTCAAAACACACCCCGGCGTTTTCAAGAAGAGTCCGACGGGATATCGAAGATGATGCAAGGACAAAACTCATCAGAATTGCGCCCTGTGTTTATCCAGGAGTTTAAGGATCTTTGCCGCCGTTTCCTCAATGGATATGCGAGTCACATCAATTGATGGCCAGCCATAACGGGCAAAAAGCCGCTTGGCGTGAATAATCTCTTCCTTGACCGCTTTTTCGTCCACATACTCGGTTGGCCTGTTTTCCTTGAGATTGAGCAAGCGGTTACGCCGTATCTGAATAATCCGTTCCGGGGAGGTGGTCAGACCCACGATCAGCGGTTTTTGCAACCGGTGGACAATGTCAGGCAGCGGCAAACGCGGCACCAAAGGGATATTGGCGGCGCGCACGCCGCGATAACCAAGGTAAATACTGGTTGGGGTTTTTGAAGTGCGGGAAACTCCCAGAAGAATAACATCAGCGTTCGTCAAATCATCCCCCTGGCCATCATCATGAGCCATGGAATAATCCATCGCCTCGATTCGACTGTAATATTCTGCATCCAGAACATGCTGGGCGCCCACCTTGCTTGAGGCTGGTGTCCCCAGATAGTTCGACATGGTTGCCTGGATAGGATCAAGGACTGCCAGAGCGGGCATGTTCATTTGCGCACAACATTCTTCCAAACGTCGCCTCAGATCCTGACTGGCCACAGTAAACACGACAATGCCGGGATAGACTCTGATATGCTCAAGAGCGCGATCGAGTTGGCTAGGTGAACGCACCAAGGCAAACAGGTGTTCTATTGGGTGCACGTTCTGGAACTGGGACACGGATGCACGTATCATTTCCATCAACGTTTCGCCAGTGGAGTCCGAAATCATATGGATATGGAAGTGAATTCCGATATCACTCAAACGGGACATAAAAACCTCCTTGTTCCAGGTTCTGGCGCCATGGCCGCCTCAGAGTGTGCAAACTGTGAATAACCTCACCTGTCGGCTCACGTAGAGGGAAGAGATTGTACAAGCAATCGCACTTATCCAGAATCAGCGCCCAGACATTCACAGAGCCGAGGAAATTAACTGTTGGAAGGGTTCTAAAGGTTAATAAATTGTTAAAAACCTTGGCCGCCGGGAAACCAGGTTTCTCGACTTTACCCTATTAACACTTAGTTAATTGAGGTAAATTTTTGGTTAATATCTCTTCCTTCACAAAAATCTGACTGTGGTAAACTAATCATACACAACCTGTGGATATGAAGCGCAAATTCATGGAATATCAAAGTTATCCCTATTATCCTGATCCCTACTAATTTTTCTTCTCATAAATATTCTATGATTGAGGATTTAGCAATGTTGAGGATTGGCGAACCGCCCAGGTTTTGATCCAACAATGCAAACCAAAGATAAAGTGTCTCGTGTCCGACACAATCGATGGATGAAAACGAAAGCATGGATGATCGGAAGCAAATTTTCCTACAAGCCATGGCCGGGAGCGCTGTATCTCCTCCGCCAATATGGTTAATGCGTCAGGCAGGCCGTTATCTGCCCGAGTATCGCAAGATACGGGCCCAGCACTCTGATTTTATAAGATTTTGTCTAAATTCCGATGCGGCCGCCGAAGTGACTCTGCAACCCATTCGCCGATACGGGTTTGATGCTTCCATCGTCTTTGCGGACATACTTCTAATCCCCTATGGTCTAGGTCAGAAAGTCTGGTTTAAGGAAGGGGAAGGTCCAAAACTCAAGCCGTTAGGCGTTGATGACATTCAGAGCCTGTCAATTGAACGCGCCAAACAGGTTCTCGGCCCCGTCAGTGAAACCATTGTCAAGGTGCGTGCTGATCTACCCGGAACCTGTTCTCTTATAGGCTTTGCCGGTTCGCCTTGGACAGTCGCCACTTATATGATCGAGGGTGGCGGCTCTAGGGACCGGTTCAAGACACGGGCATTAGCCTGGCGGATGCCTGAGGTGTTTGATACGCTGATGGATGTGTTGGTGAATGCCTCGGTCTGGTATCTCAAGGCGCAGGCTGATGCCGGCGCCGATGTGCTCAAGCTTTTTGACTCATGGGCCGATGGACTGCCTGATCCTATATTTGACCGTGTGATTATTCGTCCAACCGGGATGATCATTGATCGTCTGCGTGAATTAGGGGTGACCCAGCCAATAATTGGATTTCCCCGTGGTGCAGGTTCACAGGCGGTGCGTTATGCCAGGCAGACAGGGATCACAGCATTGGCGCTTGATCATGGTACGGACACAGGCTGGGCGAGGCGGGCGCTACCCGAGGATTTGACAATACAAGGTCAGCTGGATCCCGCTGTTTTACATGCGGGCGGCGCCGTGCTGGATACTGAAGTGGACAGGCTTCTTTCCGCGTGGCGGGGGAGGCCCTATGTGTTTAATCTTGGGCATGGCATTCACCCTGACACTCCGCCTGAACATGTCACTCAACTCATTGAGCGTGTTCGTTCCTTTGAACAGCGAGCGGAAACCAGCAAGCAGGAACAGACATCGTGGCGCGTCGTGTAGCGGTCGTTCTTTTTAATCTGGGAGGGCCGGATAAACCTGAAAGTGTCCGGCCTTTTCTGCGCAATCTGTTTCGTGATCCCGCTATCATTGGTGCGCCTGGTCCGATCCGGGAAGTTCTGGCTTGTCTGATCTCGATGGTTCGAACCAGGGAGGCGAAGGAAAATTATGCAAAAATGGGGGGAGGTTCTCCGATTGTTTCAGAAACTGAAAAACAAGCGAGCGCCCTGACAGCTCGGTTGAAAGAATATATGTCAGGTGATGATTTCAAGTGCTTTATTGCCATGCGCTATTGGCACCCTTTTATCGAAGAAGCTGTTGAAGCAGTAAAAAATTATAATCCTGATGAAATTGTACTTTTGCCTCTTTACCCACAGTTTTCAACAACAACTACTGGTTCTTCAATAAAATCTTGGAAAAATGCCGGTGGTGATGAAGCTCGGATGATCTGTTGTTATCCTGAAGAGATTGATTTCATTACCGCACACGCTAAGCTAATTGAAATGAAATGGCTTGAGTCCGGAAAACCGGTGAATACCCGTGTGCTTTATTCGGCCCATGGTCTGCCTGAAACCATCATTGAAAAAGGCGATGGCTATCAATGGCAGGTGGAGCGGACTGTAGCTGCGGTGAATGCACGACTACCCGAACACCTGCAAAACCACCAGATATGCTACCAGTCCCGAGTGGGGCCGTTGAAATGGATCGGCCCGTCCACCGAAGAAGCTATAGAACGTGCTTGCGCCGAGGGCAGAACCATTTTGTTGACGCCCGTCGCCTTCGTGTCCGAGCACATAGAAACGCTGGTGGAGCTTGATGAGGAATACGCCGAGCTGGCTGAAAAACAAGGCGCCAAGGGTTATCATCGCGTCCCAGCGCTGGGGGACCATCCCGATTTTATTGCAGGGCTTGCCAGGCTCACATTGAGGGCTCTTTCAGGTGAAACAGGCTTGAAACCACCTCAAGGAGCGCCGATTTGTCCAGAAAAATTCGGGCGCTGTCCGTGTCTGGAAGCGGGTATGATTGCATCAGGATAAGCCTATGGCCGATTTTCTTCTTGCGGGTTCCACCGGTTATCAGGTTCTCAAAAGTTTGCACATCGTTGCACTGATCTTCTGGATGGCTGGCATGCTCTACCTGCCGCGACTGTTTGTCTATCATCATCAGGCCCAAGCCGGTGGTGAACTTGAACGCGTCTTGCTGATTCAGGAACGCAATCTGCTAAAGATCATTATGAACCCGGCGCTGATCGCGGTCTGGATACTGGCGATTGTGATGATCATCAACAATCCGGGTTTGTTCAGCCAGGGTTGGTTTCATTTCAAGTTGGCGCTGGTCTTGATTCTATCGGGTATTCATGGTTTTTACGCCGCCAGCGTGAAAAGGTTCGCCAGTGGGAATCGTTCTCGCACAGAAAGTTTCTGGCGAATCATGAATGAAATCCCGGCGATCTTTGTTGTCGTCATCGTGCTTCTGGCGGTTGTGAAACCGTTCTGATACAAAGTCCTTGACTATCAGTGTGGTTCGTGTCAGTTGTTGGAAAGCTCCCGGTGCGGAGTTCTCCCCTCCAAGGCTAAGGTTGCGTTGACACGTGTCCAATAGCGCCCAGGCTTCCAACCCAACGCATAGTCGATCCATACTGATCAACAGTGATTGACACTGAACCAGACGACCTGTGGTCGGCGCTATCTGAAAGATAACAGATACACATGACTGATACGCTTGACACCCCGCTGCAGGGCGCCGCCGAGGTTGCTGGGTCATCCCGGCGCATGTCGCTGCAGAAGCTCAAAGAGAAACTCCCCGCCGAACTGGTTGAGCTGGCGGAGAGTCTGGATATCGAAAACGCCTCTTCTCTACGCAAACAAGGCTTGATGTTCGCCATCCTCAAGGCTTTGGCTGATGAAGGCGCATCAATTTCCGGGGGCGGTACGCTGGAAGTGCTCCAGGATGGATTTGGTTTTCTGCGTTCGCCAGAATCCAACTATCTGCCTGGACCTGATGATATCTATGTCTCGCCTGGCCAGATTCGCCGCTTCGGTTTGCGGACAGGGGATACGGTGGAGGGCGAGATACGCGCTCCGCAGGATAGTGAACGTTATTTCGCACTTCTGAAGGTGTTCTCGATCAATTTTGAAGAACCGGAGAAAACCAAACACAAGGTTCACTTCGACAACCTGACCCCGCTCTATCCCGATGAGCGGTTCAGCATGGAGATCGAAGATCCAACGAAGAAAGATCGTTCCGGCCGTGTGATTGATATCGTAGCGCCATTGGGCAAAGGGCAGCGCGCCCTGATTGTGGCGCCGCCACGGACCGGCAAGACGGTGCTCATGCAAAATGTGGCGCACGCGATCGAGGCCAATCATCCAGACACGTATCTGATGGTGTTGCTCATTGATGAGCGCCCTGAGGAAGTAACGGATATGCAGCGCACCGTGAAAGGTGAGGTGATCGCCTCCACTTTTGACGAGCCGGCCGCTCGTCACCTTCAGGTTGCCGAGATGGTGATCGAAAAGGCCAAACGTCTGGTCGAACACAAGCGCGATGTGATCATTTTGCTCGATTCCATAACGCGGCTAGGTCGCGCGTATAACACAGTCGTGCCCAGTTCCGGCAAGGTGTTGACCGGGGGGGTGGACGCCAATGCGCTGCAAAGACCCAAACGATTTTTCGGCGCTGCTCGGAACATCGAGGAAGGCGGCAGCCTGACCATTATCTCCACGGCGCTGATCGAGACTGGATCACGGATGGACGAGGTGATTTTTGAAGAGTTCAAAGGCACCGGCAACTCTGAAATTGTGCTGGACCGCAAGGTTGCCGACAAACGCGTATTCCCGGCGATCGACATTCTCAAATCGGGCACCCGGAAAGAGGAATTACTGGTTCCCAGAACAGACCTTCAGAAGACATATGTGTTGCGCCGAATCCTTAATCCGATGGGGGCTCAAGACGCGATCGAGTTCCTGCTCTCCAAACTCAAGGAGAGCAAAAATAATGATGAATTCTTCGATTCGATGAACACTTGAAGCTGAAGGACAGAAACAGATCGGAAAGCTCCAAGTCCCCTCATCTGAAAAATTACGCTTGTATGCGGAATTCGGTGTTGACGGATGAACGCTTTCCTATAGGCTTCTGGGGGGTGTCCATGGTGCAAGCTTTAATCAAAGCGGGAGCCAACATCGAGGTGCAAGACGAGTACGGCGGGACCCCGCTTCACGTGGCGGCGGGTTTCAGCGAGACTCCTGCTGTGGTGCAAGCTTTGCTTGACGCTGGGGCTGATCCGAAGGCGCGAGACGAAGACGGTCGGACACCATTTGATCTGATCTCTGAAGACAGCCCGCTCAAGGACACAGAAGCCTACCGGGTGTTGCGCGAGGCCCGGCCCCGGTAACATCTCTCCCTAGCGTACGGGCCAACCTCTTATCAATCCGGCTCTGCGCTTTCCTGTGTCAGCCGGCCAAGGAGGTTAGGATGCCCCTCTCTCTGCTATTTATCGCTGCCCTCTCCGTGATCATGACACTGACCGCCGCCGCAGACGCTCAACGGGATCGCGGTGACGGCGTCACTTTGTACGAACATCCCAATTATCAAGGTCGCTCGATCGTCCTTGACACGGATGCGCCCAGCCTGCGCTATGTGAATTTCAATGACATCACCAGTTCGATCCAGGTTAGCGGCGGTCAGTGGGAAGTGTGTATCGACAGTGAATACCGCGGCGTCTGCCAGGTGATCGACAAGGATCAGCCTGATATGAGCCAGTGGGCGTTTAATGACCAGATCAGCTCACTACGTCCCGTGCACAACGAAAACCGGCGCGGGCGGATTCGGAAAAACGGCGTGACCTTGTGGTCGGATCCGCATTTTACCGGGCGCAGTGTCACTTTGATCGACGCGGAAGATAATCTGCGCCTGCAAAACTTCAACGACGCCGCCCAGTCGATCGAGGTGCATTCGGGCGTATGGACTGTTTGTGAAGACTCTGATTTTACAGGCCGATGTGTGAGAATCTCTCGCAATGCACGCAATCTGAACGTCTACGATCTGAACCGGAAAATCACTTCTGTTATTCCCGGGCGCCGGGGCGCACGCTTTCGTCCCCGACACCACGATGTACACGCCAATCCCGGTTATGGCGGTGGACGATCGCACATCAGAGGCGGTGTGTATGGCGTAGAGACCCTGTTCTTTCCGGCGCCGGAGGTGCAAGGCTATCCGGTCAGCGGCGGTTGCTTGGGTGACCATGCAGGCTGTGGACAGGATACGGCAGACGAAATCTGTGCGCTGAACGGGTTCCGCCGGGCGGAGTTCTTCTCAACCCACCGAACCCGCGAACGGCTCTGGTTCATTTTTGAACATACAGCGCACCAGGGCCGATCTCGGATAACAGATGTGCTCTGCGTACGCTAGAACTGTCATTGACCTTAACATGAGTTGACAGCTTTTCGGGGGTTCAGATGGGGATCACATCCCGAAGTAAAATTTGAATGAATGATACAATTTTCGCCCTCGCGAGTGCGCCGGGACGCTCCGGCGTGGCTGTGATCCGGGTTAGCGGACCCGGGGCGGGTCCGATTATGGATGGGGTGGCGGGCTTGCCGCGGTTACAGCCGCGCCAGGCCGGTGTCCGGATTTTCAGAACCAACCTCGATATGATGATTGATCAGGGCCTAGCGCTCTGGTTTCCGGAACCTGCGAGTTTCACCGGGGAGGATTGCGCCGAATTTCATGTTCATGGCGGGTCGGCTGTGATCGAAGCCATGGTTGAACGTTTGACAGAACTGAACGCGCGCCCGGCTGAAGCCGGTGAATTCACACGCCGGGCTTTTCAGAATGGCAAAATGGATCTGACCGAAGCGGAGGGCTTGGCCGATCTCATTGATGCGCAGACCGAAGGCCAGCGCATCCAGGCGCTGTCTCAGATGAGGGGGGCTTTGCGAAATGTTTATGAAGGATGGCGCGAGGCTCTGATTTCCATCCTGGCCAGGATTGAAGGCGAGGTGGATTTCCCCGACGAAGGAGACGTGCCCGAGACCCTCTCTGATACGGCGAGTACGCCTTTGGCGGATCTCATATGCGCCCTGGCGGATCATCTGCAAGATGGTCATCGCGGCGAGCGCGTGAGAGAAGGGTTTTCCATTGCGTTGATTGGCGAACCCAATGTAGGCAAGTCGACATTGCTTAATGTGCTGGCGCGAAGAGAGGCCGCCATAGTCACAGATATTCCCGGGACGACCCGGGATGTGGTTGAAATACATCTGGTGCTTGGAGGTTTTCCTGTCATCATCGCCGATACAGCCGGCTTGTGCGACGCCTCTGACCGGGTTGAGGCGGAAGGAGTGCGTCGGGCGTTGAAGGCTGCCGAATCGGCAGACCTTAGAATTGGCGTGGCGGATGTTTCACGTGAAACATTTGACGCCAACCTGCTGAAAACACTGCGGACAGGCGATGCACTGGTGCTGAACAAGCTGGATCGGGGTCAGAAAATCCAACCGCTGGATGAACAGGGGATAACCTGTTTTATGTTGTCTGCGAAGTCAGGCTCCGGCGCGCCGAAGCTGGAAGCCTGGCTGGAAGACGAGGTCATCGGGCGCTTGAGCGGTCATGAAACGCCAGCCTTGTCTCGAGCGCGTCACCGTCAGGCGGTGGAGCAATCCCTGTTTCATCTGAAATCGGCGGCGACCCAACTTGACTTTTCACCCGAACTGGCGGCCAGCGATGTGCATTTGGCAATCCGCGCATTGGAGGGTCTGACCGGTCATATTGATGTAGAGGATGTGCTGGATCGGGTTTTCAGCCAGTTCTGCATAGGCAAATAACCGGCGGCGGTGAGACTTGATCTCGACTCTGAGAGTTTGGTGTCTTATGCGGGCGGGCCCGGCGCGGCGATCTGACGCCTGACGAGGTCTCGACCATGACGCTCAATGGCACCAAAGACTATGTTTGGGACGTGATTGTCATCGGTGGCGGTCATGCCGGAACCGAGGCGGCGAGCGCCGCCGCCCGCTTGGGCGCCCGCACATTGCTTATGACCCATAAGATATCCACTATTGGCGAGATGTCCTGCAATCCTGCTATTGGCGGTCTGGGTAAAGGACACTTGGTGCGTGAAGTGGATGCTCTGGACGGGGTGATGGGTCGAGCGGCCGACGCTTCGGGCATCCAGTTCCGCATGCTCAACCGATCCAGAGGGCCTGCTGTTCGCGGTCCGCGCACCCAGTCTGATCGCAAGCTCTATCGTCAAGCCATGCAGACAGCCATGGCGGAGATCGACAACCTCTCCATCCTGGAAGCTGCGGCGGAAGACCTGATCCTTGAGCAGGGGCGCTGTCAGGGCGTGGTGGATATGAAAGGGCGGACCTATCGCGCCGGTGCGGTAATCCTGACCACCGGCACGTTCCTCAAAGGGGTTATCCATCGAGGCTCACAGCGTATCCCGGCTGGCCGGCATGGAGAACAACCCGCTATCGGCCTGTCTGACACGCTCTATGGTCTTGGTCTGCGCATGGGTCGCCTTAAGACCGGCACTCCGCCGCGATTGGACGGCTCCACCATCGATTGGAAAGGTCTGGACATACAGCAGGCCGATGATGAACCAGCGCCGTTCTCCTTCCTCACCGATAAGATCACTGTGCCGCAGATTGCGTGCGCGATGACCCGCACCACGCAAGAAACCCACAGGATCGTTGCGGATAATCTTGATCAATCTGCGATTTACGGGGGAGGGATTTCAAGTCGGGGACCGCGCTATTGCCCCTCGATTGAGGACAAGGTGGTGCGTTTTGCTGACAGGGCTGGTCACCAGATTTTCCTTGAACCTGAGGGGCTTGATGACGATACCGTCTATCCCAACGGGATTTCGACCTCACTGCCGGAACCGGTCCAGCATGCTTTCCTGAAAACCATTCCCGGGTTGCAGCGGACCAGGGTGCGCCGCTACGCCTATGCGATCGAATACGATTATGTGGACCCACGTGAACTAAGCGCCGCCTTGCAGGTCAAGGCGCTGGACGGATTGTTTCTGGCCGGACAGATCAATGGCACTACGGGATATGAAGAAGCCGCCGCTCAAGGTTTGATAGCGGGTTTCAACGCTGCGCTCCTAGCGTCGGGGTCGGCTCCGTTTATTCTGGATCGATCAGAAGCCTATATCGGAGTGATGATTGATGATTTGATTACGCGGGGGGTCACCGAGCCCTACCGCATGTTCACCTCACGCGCCGAATACAGACTAACCTTGCGTGCTGATAACGCCGACCAACGTCTGACGGGAAAGGCGATAGCTCTGGGGGGCGTTAGTGTTTCACGTGAAACAGCCTGGCGAGCGCACCGTGACGCACTCGCCGCCGCACGGGAACAGGCGAAGACTTTGAGCCTGACCCCGACCGAAGCCAGGCGTCAGGGTTTGAATGTCAACGAAGACGGCAAGCGTCGGTCTCTTCTCGAACTTCTGAGTTATCCCGACATTGGCTGGGCGGAGATGGCGCGCATCTGGCCCCAGCTTCAAAAACTGCCGTTCCGGGTCGCCGAACAACTTGAAATCGATGGGGTCTATCACGGCTATCTGGAACGCCAGCAGGCCGATATCCTGGCGTTCCGGCGCGATGAGGGTGTGCGTATCCCGAGAGGATTTGATTATGCCGATGTGGGGGGGCTCTCCAATGAAGTCCGGGAGAAACTCGAAACTGTCTTGCCAGCGACACTCGGTCAGGCGGCGCGAATTGAGGGCGTCACTCCGGGGGCGCTGACGGCGCTGCTCGCCCATATCAGGCGTGGTTCAAGCCGGGTTCAAAGCGCATGAGCGCGGCGGGGTACGGGCCTGAAGCCTTTCAGGCGGAAACCGGTGTTTCACGTGAAACACTCGACAAGTTCGAAACCTGGCGTGCGCTTCTGGAAAAAACCAACCAGCGCACCAATCTGGTGGGACGGGATACATTGGCCGATTTCTGGCATCGTCACGCACTGGACAGCTGGCAAGTGTTTGAGTTTATGCCCGACGCCTGTCGCTGGGCGGATCTGGGTTCAGGCGCAGGGTTTCCAGGGCTTGCTATCGCCTTTGGATTGATGGAGCGTGACCTTGATGGCCACGTCATCATGGTGGATTCAAAAGCCAGAAAGGCGGCGTTTGTGAACAGCGTGATCGAGGTGACCAAAGCTCCTGCTATCGCACATGCGGGGCGGGTGGAATCAATCCATCCCACGCCTGCAATGGATGTTGTGACCGCCCGGGCTGTAGCGCCGTTGGACAAACTGCTTGGTTATGTTCTTCCATTTGTAGAAAACGGTGCTGTAGCTCTGCTTTCAAAAGGTGCGCGTCATAATGAGGAATTGACCAGAGCGCGGAAAAGCTGGACTTTCGATGTTGAAATTCTGCCTAGTCGCACTGCGCCAGAGGCTGCAATTTTGAAGATCAGGAGTCTGGCCCGTGTCTGACAGAACCGGTGTGGCGCCCCCTAAAGTCATCGCTGTCGCCAATCAGAAGGGCGGGGTGGGAAAGACCACTACGGCCATTAATTTCGCCACGGCTCTGGCGGCCATTGATCAGCGTGTGATCGTTCTCGATCTTGATCCTCAGGGCAATGCCTCCACCGGGCTCGGTGTGGCCCAGGCAAGTCGTCGGGCGACATCCCATGATGTACTGGTGTCTGAATGCCCGCTTCAGGATGCGCTTATTGATACCGAAGTGCCGGGCTTGGCTCTCATTCCCTCGGATGTGAATCTGTCAGGAGCGGAACTAGAACTGTCTGATGCGCCGCGTCGATCCTATCGCTTGCGCCATGCTATTGACCGGTTTCGCAGAACACTCGCTGGCGTGGGAGAGCATTGCGATTATATCCTGATAGACTGTCCCCCTTCCTTGAATGTGCTCACGGTTAATGCCCTAACTGCATCGGATTCAGTTCTGGTGCCGCTGCAAACTGAGTTTTTTGCATTGGAGGGGCTGACTCAACTGATGCGCACCATTGAACTTGTTCGGAGCAATCTGAACAGGAATCTGGTGATCCAGGGCGTGGTTCTGACCATGTATGACAAGCGCAACAATCTGTCCGCCGAAGTGGAAGCCGATGTGCGTGAACATTTCGGTGACAAGGTTTATGAAACCGTGATCCCGCGTAATGTGCGTGTCTCCGAAGCGCCCAGCTTTGGCAAGCCGGTGCTGCTGTATGATATCGAATGCGCGGGTTCCAAAGCCTATCTGAAACTGGCTAGCGAGCTGGTCAAACAAGAGCAGTGCGTTGCTGACGCGCTGACACTCCCATGAGTACTGAAAACCGTAAACCTGTTCGTGGCCTGGGTCGCGGGCTTTCCACCTTGCTTAGTGAAGGTGAGCAAGCAGAAGCCATCGGTGCGGATACGGGGCCATCGTCCCGTCGCGCCGGTTCGAATTCTGGCGTGCACACGATCCCCATCGGGTTGATCGAACCCAATCCGGACCAACCGCGCAAAATGTTTGCGGAAGCCGAGCTAGCGGAACTGGCGGCGTCAATTGCACAAAAGGGATTGCTGCAACCCATTCTGGTTCGACCGCTCCCGGGCAAAATCGAGCGTTACCAGATCGTGGCCGGCGAACGGCGCTGGCGCGCGGCGCAACGGGCGCGCCTGCATGAAGCCCCATGTCTAATTCGGGAGATAACCGATTGCGAAACATTGGAAATTTCGATTGTTGAGAATGTTCAACGCGCAGACTTGAACCCGGTGGAAGAGGCAAGAGCTTTCCGTCAATTGGTGAAAACCTTCGGTCATACCCAGGATGATGTCGCGCAGGTTGTGGGCAAGTCCCGAGCGCATGTAGCCAATACGTTGCGCCTTCTGACCTTGCCGAAATCGGTCCTTCATCATCTCGAAGAGGGCGCTCTGACCGCAGGGCATGCGCGCGCGCTTGTCAACACATCCGATCCAGAGGCTCTGGCCAATCAGATTATCGAACAGGGCCTGTCTGTACGTGCTGCAGAAACCCTGGCGCGGAAACGCTCTGACGACAGTTCGGAGAGAGGGGAAAGATCCAGTGATCGGGGTGTGCAGCCCAAAAATGCCGATACCCGTGCGCTGGAATCCGATCTGGCGGCGCGGTTAGGACTGCAGGTGGAAATCAAGGCCAAGGGGGAACGGGGAGAGGTTCGTGTGCGTTTCACTAATCTTGAGCAGTTGGATGATCTATGTCGTCGCCTGACCTCTGGTGGAGGAATCACAACGTACTGACCCGAAGACATGTTCTCTGACAGCGCCCGATCTGGGAATGGATATTGCCATTGAGATTTCACGCGCTGTCAGAGACAAAACGAAGCAGTAGTTTGATAGTCATGTTATTTTCGAATTGATGATGCAGCGTGTGATAGGCGCAGGATCAAATCCCCTGCAATCGCCTCAGCGGGCGCGGCAGAGCGTTTGATGGCGCGCTCAGTGTCGAAGGCGCGTCTGCGCGCCTGATCAAGACGCCGTCCGGTCCATAGTCGCGCGGCGCGCCTGAACGTATCCGCGGGGGGACCAAACTGCGGCACGCTGGCCTGCGTCAGAGCATTGGCGTCCCTGCCATCGAAGTGGAAAATATCAAACTGGGCGAGGCGGTTTTGCAGAGCCCGCAGAAAGCTCACAGGATTCAGCCCCGCAGAAAGCGCTTTCGCATAGGCGGCGTCGGCGGCGTGCGGATGACCTTCAAGGGCGAGGTTGAGAATCTGATCCATGATCACGTTGGAGCCGATGGCGGCGACGGCGGCGATATCGTCTCGTGTTATCCGATCGGGTACACCGCCGCGTTGATCGGCCAACCCCTTGTACAGGATCAGTTTTTCTATCTCGTTTCGGGCCATGGCGCGATCGCCTTCCAAGCAAGGCGCCAAAATGGTGCGGGCGTCAGGTTCAAGCTCGAGATTTTCCGCCCGCAACATCTCTTCCGCCAACTTGATGAGATCGCGGGGGGTGTCCCGATAGCAGGGTACAGTCAGGGATTTTTTACCGTTTTCGGCGGCCCTGCGGATCTTGGCGTTTTTTTTCAGATCTCCAGTTTCAATCACCAATGTGGGTTCACAGGGCAGGTCTCCATTTTCGATATTCGTGATGAGCTTGCCAACCGGAGCGGAGTCGCCTGACAATCTGAGCCGGACCAAGCGATCTTCGCCGGTCAAGGATAAAGCGGCCAAGGCATCGGCGAGCGCGGTGGGGACGGCTTTGATATCGTCATCGGTCAGCCGCGTGACGATGAAGGGGTCATCAGGATCGCGCACCAGAGCCCTGGACAGGGCATCGGCGCGCTCACGCACCTGACCGTGATCAGGCCCATGGATGAGATAGACCTTGAACGCCCCATCAGGTTGGGCGAGAGCGCGGTCGGTTTCATGGGGTCTGAGCTTCACGGCTGCAACAGACCCGCCTCGCTTTTGCGAAGCGTCACGGCGATTTTACGGACCAGGCGTTCAGCTACGGCTTCAGCGGTCTGGGTTTCGGCGGCGCTTTCCCCGGAAATCTGGATGTAGGGGTCTGGGCCGGAGTCATAGAGCGTTTCCTCAAAAACATCCCCCTGAAGAAGTATATCGCCCTGGGTGTTTTCGAGGCGATATTGAGTACGGATTTCAAAGACATACTGGCGCGCAATACCCTTTTCGCTCAGTCCCAAGCTGCGTGAGCGGGATTTCGAATCCAGATACAGATGATAGGGACTGCGGCCTGCACCCAGAAAGTCTTGCAGAGCGTTCTCGATAAGGTAATCGACGCGGGTTTGATCGCGGGTGATTTTCAATCCGGGCAATTGTGTGAACGCTTCTCCTCCATAGAGCGGTCTGAAGCTGCAAGCCGACAGGTTCGAGGTGCTCAAAGTCAGCACAAAAACAGCAGCCAGACAAGGAAAAGACGGGGTCATGAAAGTGTTAGTCCGGGAGGGTCTGGATGCGCAGCTGACGTGCGCGGGTCAAGATCGCGTTCTCAACCTGAATGCGGGTGGCGGCGTCGATAGTTGCGTCCGCCCACGCCTCATTTTCACCTATGGTCTGCTTGAACAGTTGAACCGACAACGCGTCAGCGCGCAGGCGGGTGTCCAAAATGTAGGCGGTGACCTTGAAGCGCTCTGAGGGAAATTCGGGATTGGCGTACCAGTCGGTGATGATCACACCGCCAAACGGATCGACTTCAGACAGCGGCATGAAAGATAAAACTTCCAAAGACGCGCGCCACAGAAAGCTGTTGACGCCGATGCCGGCTTCGGAAGAAGCGCCAGCCTGCGGGGTTCCGCCTCTGAAAAGACCCAAGAAACCGCGATTCGACTCATCCGATGTCCGATTGGAGGCGCAAGCGGTGAGGCCGAGTATGAGGGCGGAGATCGTGAAAACGGTGATCCAATGGCGAAACATCATGAATGGAAGCTCCCGGCATCTGACGGATTTGCGCCTGCTCGGACGCGTCTGGTCCGCTGCTCTATAGCATGTCTTGCGCACAGCGCCAGTGTCCAGACAGGCGTTATGTCGAGGATGAATACTGTAGTAATATCATGCTTTGCGGGGAAACGGAATTGTGTTCACTTTCGCCTGGCCCGATTCGGAAAATAGCGGAGCCAGGTTGGGTGCGTCCAGCAGGAATCGTTTGGCGGGGTCGTAAAAGATGACGTAAAAGATGATTTATATTCGCAAGATTCTCGTTTTTTGCCTCCTGTCAGGCGGGTTTGTAGTCCTGTCGCCATTGTTTTCGGCCTCTGCGCAGACCTCTTCCGATCTATCGGGATCAGCGCTCGCCGATCGGTTCAGGGACACCGAGCTGGCCTTTGAAGCCGATCTTAATGTTTTGGCGGCTCTGGGCGACAGTTTCGCCCGTCACCATGGACCTTATGTGGATGTGCGGTTCAAGGGCGAAAGCGAAAGCCTCACCGATCAGGGCTGGCGTTATGGCGCCAGCGTGCAGGTGCGAGCGAACAATGCAGGTAGACGCGGAAACTTTACCGCGCCTTTACCAGATCATTCAAGTCAGGCCGCAAAGATCATTGTCGGGGCATCGACCGGGTTGCACGGGTCAGGCGCTCATATCTGGCTTGATCAAGCTGAACTTTACTTTCGGACACAATGGTTTCGGACCCGATTGGGCTTGGGGAAGACGGCCCATATGCTGGAACAGTCTGATTTGCTTCAAGGTCTTCGATGGAGTGTCACACAGGATGCCCGGCGGGATCCAAGTGGATTGAATCTTGCACATACGGGATCAAGCCTGGCCGATGGAGCGCCAACGATCTCCGTTCAATCGCGTCGAATCCTGGGCGTGCGGCTGGCGGCTTCCTACGCACCTGATGTCGACCTCTGTGATCTGGGCTGTCAGCCTTCCTTGCCGTCAACGATTCACGCCGATCTGGAATCGGTCTGGTCGCTTGCCGGCTCGTTCAGTCGCCGGTCTCCGCGGTCAGGGGTGAAATGGGATCTGGTTCTCGGATTAGAGCAGGCTTCTGTGTCTGACGCCGCCAGCCCCGTTTTTGATCATCCCTGGTTTGTGTTCGCCACCGCAGTTCGACAGGGTGGAGATGTGACGCTTCACGTCTCGGCCTTAACCGGTGAAGATGGATTTGAAAGCGCCGGGCGCTCAAGTCTGAGTAGCGGAGTCAGTGTGGAGCGGAATGACTGGACATGGGCCGCTGAAATGGCTCGTGGAGATAGCGATTTTGTGAAGGCATCCAGCCAGAGTGCGCGGATAGGCGGTTTTCGGTTTGTGGGTGAGCGGGGCGTGGCCGGTTTGTCGCTTCTTTATGTCAGGCAATATCAAGACCTTGCAGATCGAGATTCAACCCAGCTGCTGTTTGAATTCGGGTTGCGTTTTTGACACGGCGCCTGAGGAATATTGACCATGGGCGCAATGAGCCCCTTAACATGACGCCTCTGTAAGGGTTATGAGAGCGCCGGGATCAGATTCGTCGCGCCGTCTGCCCGCAAGCCTGATCGATGGGCTCGGAGGTTAAGATATTATGAACATGTCGCACGCTTCTGCTGCACTGTTTGCCGTCGGGGCTTTGTGTCTTGGCGCTTCCGCTGCCCATGCTCAATCGGTTGACGGGCAGGGCGCGTTTGCGCTGACCGGCGATACCCGCTTGGCGCCGAGTCTCGACGAATTCTCGATTGATATGCCGGTTTTTGAAGATGTGGAAGTTGGCAAAGC
Source organism: Oceanicaulis sp. (assembly GCA_007571185.1). GTDB lineage: Bacteria > Pseudomonadota > Alphaproteobacteria > Caulobacterales > Maricaulaceae > Oceanicaulis. Next base: position 1,564 of record RKRX01000121.1, on the reverse strand, counting down.
GCCCACCGATCCCCGACCGACCGTGATCAGCGACACCGATTTGGCATCGACTCTAGCTTGGTATGAGCGTTTCACACTGGCGCCACCGGCAAGCCGGCCGGTCTGGAGTCGTTCATCGGATGGATTTCCCTTGCAGCTCGCCAAGCGTTGGGGGGTGACATTAGGGTATTTTGAAGTTGCGAACGGCTTTTCTGGCGGGGCGGATCTTCAGGATTTCAGTGCAGGCGCCTTTATCGAGTTCTCCGACCGTTTTCATTTTAGCAGCGAGTTGCGCTTCACCTCACCGGGAGCAGAAGCATTCGGTGAAGAGAATGAAGAACGTGCGCCGGAAATCCGGTTTGAGTCTGCATTTCGTTTCTGAAACGCTTCAACGGCTCCCACGCCGGATACCCCAATGTTTGACAAGCGCCTGATAGTGTGAGTGTTTACGCCGCCCAGGGCATAAACCGGCATTTGGGCGCGTTTGGCGTATTGTGCTGTCCTGAAAACGCCCAGAGGGTGTCTGGCGCGGGGGCTTTGGGACGGGAATACAGCCGATATAAACACTATATCCGCCAGTTTCTGCGCGCGACGCACAGCAGAAGGCGAATGTGCGCTGGCGCTGATCAATCCTGGACTTGAGCGCACAGCAGCGCCGGTCAGCCGGGCCTCGGGCCAGTGAACGCCGTCTGCGTTTGTTCTCAGCGCCAGATCCGGCTCGGCGGCGATAAGGCAGATTGCACCCCGGTCATGGCATTGTTCCACCACGGCTCGGGCCAGTGTCCGCAGGGCGGGATCCCCGAAAGTGCGATAAATCAGCCCGGATTGTGCGGGCAGATGACGCGCCAGCGCCAGCGGATCAGGGGTGCGCGCTGGATCAGTGAAAGCGAACAGGGCCGGCGCATGCATCTGATAACCGGACAAACAGGCGGCCATGCTTGCCAGTTTGAACGTATCATCATACCCGGAGTTTGTCATGACCGAGCTTTACCCTTCGTCTCTTTCCGGTATTGCGAGGGCTCGTCTTGAGAGCCTGGATCGCATCGCTAAAGCCGCTAGGGCGGCGGGGCGGGACAGTACAGATATTGCGCTTGTCGCGGTTTCAAAAAAACAGCCCGAAGAGCGCATCGAAGCCATGCTGTCCACTGGTCAGCGCATTTTTGGCGAGAACCGAGTGCAGGAGGCGCAGGCCCGCTGGACTGAACGTCTGGACGCTTATCCGGATCTGCAATTGCGGCTGATCGGGCCTCTGCAATCAAACAAGGTTGTGCCGGCCTGTCGGCTGTTTGATGTTATCGAGACGCTTGATCGGGACAGATTGGCCGCAGCGCTGCGCCAGGCCATGGACAAGACAGGGCGATCCCCTCAACTTTATGTGCAGGTCAATACAGGTGAAGAACCTCAAAAGGCCGGTGTCGCCCCGGCCGAGGTGCGCGCCTTTGTAGACCGCTGTCGGTTGGCGTATGGGTTAGAGATTGAAGGCTTGATGTGCATCCCCCCTGTTGAAGAACCGGCGGCGGCGCATTTCGCGCTGCTCGCCAAGCTGGCCCGGGCTTGCGGTCTGTCGCAATTATCCATGGGGATG
>RKRX01000018.1 GCA_007571185.1 Oceanicaulis sp. | reverse complement strand
GGGTGAAGAGGTCACGCCTGTGGACACTCTGGCGGCTAGGCGGGCGCTGGAGAAGGCGCGTATAGACGGATTTGACAGCGTCGCCATCGCACTTCTTAATTCGTATGCAAATAATGAACATGAACAATGTCTGCTGGAACTGGCGCGCACAACCGGATTTAAGCATATCACCCTCTCCAGCGAGGCCAGCCCCCTGATCAAACTGGCGCCGCGCGCTTCCACAACTGTTATCGATGCCTATCTCGAACCGGTTGTGCGTGAATACGTGGAGCATATGGATCGCGGTCTTGCAGACGCACCCTTATATTTCATGCAGTCAAGCGGAGGTCTTTCGGATACAAAAAACTTTCGAGCGCGCAACGCCGTACTCTCCGGTCCGGCGGGGGGCGTGGTGGGCATGGCCCTGACCGCGAAGGCGGCAGGCTATCCTCAGGTGATCGGGCTTGACATGGGCGGCACGTCCACCGACGTGTCACGTTATGACGGTGACGCCTATGCCCGTACCGAGATGGCCTGTCTCGATGGCCGCGTGCTGCGGGCGCCCATGCTCAGCGTGCACACGGTCGCCGCCGGCGGCGGCTCCGTTCTGGCGTTTGATGGAGAGCGCGCCCGAATGGGGCCGCGCAGCGCTGGCGCCGATCCGGGGCCGGCCTGCTATGGGTGGGGCGGACCGGCGACTCTGACAGACGCCAATGTGGTGCTGGGCCGGATCCAACCCGACTGGTTCCCTGCAGTTTTCGGGCCTGACCGTCATCAGAGGCTTGATGTTGACGCCGCCCGGGCTGCACTGAACACCTTGGCTGAAGAGATGGGACTTGAAAGCCCGGAGGCGGCTGCGGAAGGTTTTCTGGCCGTGGCCACCGAAGCCATCGCGGACGCGATCAAGCAAATCTCCATCGCCCAGGGCGTGGACCCTCGCGGCTATGCGCTCAACGCCTTTGGCGGCGCCGGAGGCCAGCATGCCTGTAAGGTGGCTGAAGCCCTGGGCATGCGCACCGTTCTCATTCATCCACAGGCCGGGCTCCTGTCCGCCTATGGCATTGGACTGGCGCCCTTGCGGACATTGCGTGAAGCCGGGCTGGAAATCGCATTTGATGACGCTGGATTTGCACGTGCAGCCTCTATGCTCAACCGTCTTCAGATCCAGTGTCATGACGCGCTTAACAGGCAGAAGGCGCGAAATATTCAGCCCCGCAAAGAAATCCGCCTTCGCGTTCAAGGCTCTGACACCGCTCTGGCCATCCCCTGGGGAAGCCAAGCAGAGATAGGCTCAGCGTTTAAGGCCGCCCATGTCCGGTTGTTCGGCTTCACCCCCGAAAGCGCCGCGCTGGTTGTGGATTCGGTGGCCTGTGAAAGTGAAGGCGCCCCCGCCGGCGCCACGCCATCGGGGTCTCATCCGCCACCTCAGAATGGACCGCCTGTCCTCACAGGTGAAGCGGTTATGTCTGTAGACGGCGCCCCCCAAACGCTGCCTGTCTTCACGCTTGATGATCTGGGCGCAGGCGCGTGCGTGACGGGACCCGCCCTGATCATGGACACCAACCAGACCCTTGTGGTGGACCGGGGATGGCGCGTGAACCGACAGAGTGATGGCATGCTGGTGCTCACCCATGACAATACAGGCGAGCTTCGAAAAGGCGATACGAGCCTTGATCCCATTCGACTGGAACTGTTCAACCGGCGTTTCATGTCCATCGCCGAGCAGATGGGTGTCGTGCTTGAACGTACGGCCCATTCTGTAAACATCAGGGAAAGATTGGACTTTTCCTGTGCAGTCTTTGACGCTGAAGGCGGGTTGGTCGCCAATGCGCCGCATATGCCGGTGCATCTGGGCTCCATGTCGGCCAGCGTGCGTGCAGCAGTATCCGCCCATCCCGACCTCGGCCCCGGAGACGCCGTGGCGGTGAACGCGCCCTACAGCGGCGGCACACATCTGCCCGATGTCACTGTCATCCGGCCGGTCTGTGACGCAACCGGCGCACGCATGTTCTATGTGGCGGCAAGGGGACACCATGCCGATATCGGCGGCGTCGCACCGGGTTCTATACCGCCTTTTTCCACGCATATTGAAGAGGAAGGGGTGGTCTTTAACAGTGTGAAAATCCTCTCTGGAAACCGGTTCGAAGAAGCTGCTGTCCGGCAAGTGCTTGAATCGGGACGTTACCCGGCGCGCAACCCTGAACAGAACCTCGCCGACCTCAAAGCCCAGCTTGCAGCCTGCGTCAAGGGCGCTTCCGAGTTAGTGAGACTCAATACCAGTGAGGGCGTCGCCGTTGTCCGCGCCTATATGGGCCATATCCAGGACAATGCCGAACGTGCCGTGCGTCGCGTGATCGGCGCGTTGACAGATGGTGAAGCGGAGATGGCGCTGGATGACGGCGCAGTGATACGGGTGAAAATCACCGTCGATCATGACGCGCGCTCCGCCGTTATCGACTTCACCGGAACCAGCGAACAGCGCCCGGGCAATTTCAACGCCCCTGGCGCAGTGACCCGTGCGGCAGTGCTCTATGTATTACGCTGTCTGGTCAATGACGCCATCCCCCTCAATGAGGGCTGTCTGAAGCCCATCACCCTGATTGTGCCGGAAGGCTCTCTCTTAAACCCGGTTCACCCGGCGGCGGTGGTAGCGGGGAATGTAGAAACCAGCCAGCTGGTGGTGGACGCTTTGTTCATGGCTATGGGTCGAATGGCCTGCGCCCAGGGGAGTATGAACAATTTCACCTTCGGTGATGCGACCCGTCAGTATTATGAGACACTTTGCGGCGGTGCGGGCGCAGGACTGCGGATGGATGGATCAGGCTTTGCAGGCGCCAGCGCCGTCCATACCCACATGACCAATTCCCGGCTCACCGACCCTGAAATTCTGGAAGCACGCTATCCGGTTCGGGTCATGGCGCACGCCATCAGACGGGGTTCGGGCGGATCGGGAGACTTCCCGGGCGGGGACGGGTCTTTCCGCAGTGTGATGTTTCTCGAACCTATGCAGGCCGCACTGCTCTCCGGGCGGCGCGCTGTTCAGCCCCGGGGTTTGCAGGATGGAGGCGCCGGGGCGCCCGGAAAACAACGCATTATCCGCCGGTCTGGCGTGTGCAAACACTTGCCCGCCCTGTTTCAGGTGGATGTGTCGGCGGGAGACCGACTGGAGATCGAGACTCCCGGCGGCGGAGGGTTCACCGCCGGGACACGCCAGCCCTGACCTCGGCGTTCGCATGGCGCTTCAATGACCGACGCGCCGGGGTGCAGTGCGCCAATTTCGCTCGCAGCCGCATTCACGGTGCGCACAGCGAACCTTTGTTCACTTTCCGTCGGCGCCAGGGGCGCGATAGATTCCGCGCAAAGCCGCGTGATGGTGAGCGATCCGGCGTACGGCGCGCGACAGATTTTCCTTGATGGTTCGCATATGGACGCTGTTGGCGTGCAGCAGATGAGTCTCGTCCGTCATGACACCCACATGCCCCGGCCAGAACACCAGGTCTCCGCGGCGAAGTCCAGAAAAGTCCGGCTTTATCTCCACTTCACGCCAGTGCGCTTTCACCCACTGGTGCTGAGGCCCGGAATCGCGCGGCGCAAGCTGACCTCCAGCCTCCATGGCGCTCTGGATCAGTCCCGAACAATCCAGCCCCAAACTTTCCTTGCCGCCCCACAGATAGGGCGTGTGTTCAAAGCGCTCAGCCACCCATACCCAATCAAGCTCCACCGGGTCGCCCACAGGCCGTAAATGGCCTTCAAACACCCATCCCATGCGCTGGGCCTCAATGAAGCGCCCCGATCGCCGCCCGCTGGGGATTTTAGCGTTCAGCGAGATCAGACAGATGGGCGCGCTTTTTAGATCCGGTGCGGAATATACATAGGTGCGCAGCACGCTAACGGTGTGCGTGGGGATCAGCACCAGGCTTGACAGCGCGGTCATATCCACCCAACCCTGATAATCATCCAGGCTGGCTTTTCCGAAACCCCACCCCCTGTTTTCACATTCCACATGAAACATCTCACCCGCCAGCAGCTGGGTATCCATAGCGCCGTCATCGGCCGGGGTGCGACGCAAGGCAGTGACACCCGCCGTAACCTGATAGGGGATGGACATGGGGGATCAATCTGCGAACCGGGTCTTGAGATAGGCGTAGAGGGCGCGGCCCGCCTGCATTTCTCCACCGACAGGACGCCCCGGGCGCGCTGTCGGCGTCCAGGCGAAAATATCAAAATGCGCCCAGGCTTTCGCATCGGATACGAAGCGCCTGAGAAAGAGTGCAGCGGTGATTGAGCCGGCGAACCGGCTCCGCCCGGTCGAGCTCAGATCTGCGATGTCACTGTTCAACCAGTCATCATATCGACCCCACAGCGGCAGCCGCCACACCGGGTCATCCACCTGCGCGCCCGCCTCGGTCACCCGTTCGGCGATTTCGGCATTGTCGGTATAGAATGGAGGCACATCCGGACCCATGGCCACCCGAGCCGCCCCGGTAAGAGTGGCGATGTCGATGAGAAGTTCCGGTTCCGACTCGTCCGCCCGTGTAAGGGCGTCCGCCAGAACCAGGCGCCCTTCGGCGTCAGTATTGCCTACCTCCACAGTCAAGCCCTTGCGGCTGCGAAGCACGTCGCCAGGGCGAAAGGCGTTGCCTGCAATGGCATTCTCCACTGCCGGCATCAGCACATGCAAACGCACCGGCAACCGGGCGTCCATAATCATACCGGCCAAACCCAGCACGGTGGCGGCGCCTCCCATGTCCTTTTTCATCAACGCCATGCCGTTCGCAGACTTGATATCCAACCCTCCAGAATCAAAACACACGCCTTTACCCACCAGCGCCAGACGCGGATGGGAGGGATCGCCCCATTCAAGCTCAATCAGGCGCGGCGCATCCGTCGAAGCCCGACCTACGGCGTGGATCATCGGATAGTTTTCGGCAAGCAGGTCGTCACCTATGGTGACATGTATCTCTGCGTCATGAGCGTTGGCGAGCTTGCGAGTTTCAGCCTCAAGATGACGAGGCAGCATGTCGTTGGCCGGCGTGTTGACCAGATCGCGGGTCAGCATGGCGCCGCGAACGACCCGTTCCGCTTGCTCCACATCACAACCCCTGGGAATTACAAGACGCGCCGGCGCCCGCTTGGCCATTTTGTAGCGGGTGAATTGATAGCCTCCCAGAGCGAAAGCAATGGCGGTTTGGGTGGGGTTCCAACCTTCTGGCAGTTTGTCTTCAAATACCCAATCGCCCTCAGGCAAGCGCCGCGCTGCATCCGCCGCTGTGAAAGGGGAACGACCGCGTCCGACGCCCACGAGTGCGTCCACTCCGGGTTCACCCGGCATCATCAGCACCTGGCCGGGGCGCCCCCTAAAACCGCTATCGCGCACATGGTCGGCGGCGGTCGCCGTCCGCGTATCTATCATCGCGATCGGAACACTGTCCTCAAAGACCAGTCGAGCAACGCGGGCGGAGACGGAAGGGGCGGCGAACAAATTAGACATCAGATATTCTCACTATGGTTTTTCACGTTATAATACCCAACCGGGATGGGCTTCAACATCGCTGACCTGCGTATGGACAACCACGGTGGCTGTCAACACTTCCAGAAAGGTTTCAACGCCATCCGCAGTGACCGATAGCCAACAACCCGTGCGGGCGAAAATAGGAAAGGTGGCGCACAAACCGGGCATCAGAGTTCGCTATGCAAACCTGGTTGTATGGCGTAAGAAGCGCTGGCGGATATCTCCACGGCACACGTCTCCCTTGCAACGAGGGGCGCAAGCCTTTTGACGCTTGGCGATGGAAGCGCCCAAAATGGCCACTTTCAGACACCTGGGTACGGGGAGGATTCTGCTATAAGTCGTGTACCGTAAGAGATCTCAATCTCTGAAGACCAACCTGAAAAATGTTAAGAAAATCAGTGCCAAATGTCGAAATTGTATAAAGAATTTACTCAAAGGCTTAGCCTTCTGATTGCTGAGAACCCCGAGCTTATCACCATGACATTAAGCAATATTTTCACTATGCGTCTCATCGGTAATAAAACTCACGGGGATTTAGCAG
>RKRX01000196.1 GCA_007571185.1 Oceanicaulis sp. | reverse complement strand
GGACAGGCCGGCCTCCGAGGCCCCGCCGCTCGGGCGCACCGCCCGCAGGGTCCCGCGCCCGAGGGCGACCTGGCCCCACAGGCTGGCGCCGCCGTCGAATTCCCGGCGCAGGTACGGCGACACGCCGGTGACCCTGGCCTCGAGCCTGTCGGCCCGCCCTTCAAGCCTCACGGTCGCCACCGACCGGGAGAACGCGACGCCGACCAGGGCGCCGTCCCGGCGCGACTCCAAGCCGACATGGCCGGCCTCGACCCGGTGAACCAGGCCATGCTGGAACAGGTGATCCGCGAACAGGCTGAATCGGGTCGCACGGTTTTATTTTCCACCCATGTGATGGAACATGCCGAACGTTTGTGTGACCGGATCATGCTCATGGCGCGGGGGCGGAAAATCTTTGACGGCGGGGTCGAAGAGGCGCTCGCCCATGCGCCGCGGCAAGTGATCCTGGGCGCCTCGGACGGCTCTGGCTTGGCGGCTGTGATCAGCAAGCTCGGCGCGCTCGAACACTTAGACGATGATCGCGATGGCGCGGTGAATCGCCAGCTGACGCTCAATGCCGGCGTTGACGCTCAGGACGTGTTGCGCGCCTGTGTGGAGGCAGGCGTCAAGCTCTCTCGGTTTGAACCCAAACGTCCGCATCTGCATGACGCTTTCGTCGCGCTGGTGGGTGAGGACGCTGTCGAGACTGTCAATGAAGAGGTCTGAGACGATGCGCGCCACTCTGCTTATCGCCCGCCGTGAATATTTGTCCTATGTGGCGACCTGGGGTTTCTGGCTGTCCCTGCTGGGCGTGCCGTTCTTCGCCGCCATTGGCGGGCTCATCCCCATCCTGATCCAGTCCTCTCAACCCGTGCGTTATTACGCTGTGATCGACGAGACCGATCAGGGGCTCGACCGCGTGGTCGAACAGACCCTCTTGGAACGGCGACGCGCCCGGGTGCGCGCCGCCATTGCGACAATGGCGCGCGAACTCGGTGGAGATGAAACCGCCCGCACCGCCCTGAATATATTTGACGAAGACCCGGCGGGGACCAGCCAGGCTGAAGCCGCGCTTGAAGCGGTGGGCCTGTCGGACGCCGGAGCCGCGCTGGAAGCCGGGCGCGCCAGGACGGTGCTGGTCGACGCGCCGGCGCAAACCATCGAGGCGCTGCGTCCTTATCTGTCTGCAGATCAGACCATCGACACCTCTGAGGGCCCAAAGGGTCTGTTTGCAGTCTTCATCATCCGGGAACAGTCCGGACAGAATCTGGAAATGCTCTATTTGTCGGCCAATCTTACCGATGCAGGGCTGCGCTCGGACGTCCACAATATCCTAAGCGCCCACATGCGTGAGCAGGCGTTGATGGCCGAAGGGCTTGAGCCGGACGAGATCGATGCCATCCTGGCCCTGCGACCGGCTGTCACCAATCTGGATGTGCGCGGTGATGCGAGTGATGCGGATGGTATGGATGAGGTGACCTTTGCTGACCGCGCGCCGTTCTTCGTGGCGGTCGGTCTGGGGTTCATCCTGTGGACAGCGGTGTTCTCAATCGTCAACATGCTGCTGACGAGCCTTGTTGAGGAAAAGGGTGGCAAAATCATTGAGCTGCTGCTCTCAACCGTACGCTTTCACGATATTCTGGCGGGCAAGCTGATCGGCGCGGCGGCCCTCTCCCTCACCCTGTTTGCAATCTGGGGCGGCGTGGTGGTCCTACTCAGCACGCTGTTTGGCGCGGCGTTGGCGTCCATCGATCCCGATCTGCTGACGCTGTTGCTGGCAGTGTTTGATCCTGGTCTTCTGATGACCTCGTTGTTCTTCTTCACGGTCGGTTATGTGATGTACGGGGCCATTTTTCTGGCCATGGGCTCTCTGTGCGACACGCTTCAGGACGCTCAGACCCTGATGGGGCCGGTCATCTGGATCCTGATTGTTCCGATGGTGATTATGACGTTTTCGGTACAGGCGATTGATTCCATAATAGTTCAAATCGCCAGCTGGATCCCGCTCTGGACGCCATTCGTGATGATGGTTCGTCTGCCGGATGATCCCCCGCTCTGGGAACTGGTCAGCGCCAGCGCCCTGATGATGGCGACCACAGTGCTGGTCATGTGGGGCGCATCCGTCATCTTTCGCCAAGGCGCCCTGCGTCAGGCGGATGCTGATTCGGTCCGTAAATGGTTCAGGCTGGGCCGCAAGAAAACTTGATCAGTCTGACCGTGCGTTCGCTTTTTGGCGCTGAAATCCGGCACCGGTTGCTAGCGAGGCCCTCCGCCTCGCTTGGGCAGCAGCCCCTCGCGCTGGGCGCGCTTGCGCGCCAGCTTACGCGCCCGGCGGATGGCCTCGGCTTTCTGGCGCGCTCTTTTTTCGGACGGTTTTTCAAAATGATTGCGACGCTTCATCTCGCGGAAAGTCCCTTCCCGCTGCATTTTCTTTTTCAAGGCCTTAAGCGCTTGCTCAACATTGTTGTTGCGTACGACGATCTGGACGATGGTGATCTCTCCCTTCAGGTTCTTGCTCAAAGCCCGTTCCGGCTTCAGATGGCACGACCGACGCGAGGCGGGCAGCATAGCCCGTCTCGCGTCAATTGCTTCGGACACAGACCCGCATACCGGGTTTGAAACCGCATGTCCAGCGCGCGGCGCGGCAAAATCTTCGTGACGCCCCGTTTCCCGCGCCCTATCATGACCGTCGTGCATAGACCCATGACCGATCAGATACAAACCATCCGGCCCAGCCGCGCGCAAGCCGCGCGCAACGCTTTGCTAGACGCCGCCCTGCCCCATGCCGTGTTCGAGGGGTGGAGCAGCGCTACGCTGAATCTCGCCGCCCGGGAGGCCGGTTATAGCGAAGGCGAGGTGCAGCTATACTGTCCCGATGGCGTTCTGGATTTGATCGAAACCTGGACTCGGCGCTGTGATGCAATGGCCCGCGCTAAGATCGAAACCAACCCCGTCCCTCGGATCCGGGACAAGGTCGGCCAGGCCGTGCTGATTCGTCTCAACCAGTATCAAGGCTGGAAGGAGGCCATGACCCGCGCCCGCGCCCGCCTGCTTTTGCCTGACGGGCTTGAGCGCGGCGCTCGGCTGATCTGGGCGAGCGCGCATATGATCTGGGGTGCGATCGGCGATCAGAGCACGGATGGAAATTTCTACTCCAAGCGAGCGATTCTGTCCGGCGTGTACGCCTCCACCCTCGCCATCTGGCTCGGCGATGACAGTGAGGATCAAGCCATGACCCGGGCTTTTCTGGACCGGCGCATTGACAACGTCATGCAAGTGGAAAAAATCAAGAGCCAATGGCGCAAGCTCGGCGCCGGCCTGCCGAATCTGTCGGCCATGGCGGCGGATCTGCGTTACGGATTGCGCCGTTTCGGTTAGCGATCTGAGAGCGCGCTCAACACATTCACATGCCCCATCTTGCGACCGGCGCGGGTTTCACGCTTGCCATAAAGGTGCAGCACGGCGTTTTCTATTTGCAACCATTGCGCCCAATCATCGACATCCTCGCCGATCAGATTGACCATGTGTGCGGCGTGATGAGGCGCCGGGTCGCCAAGCGGCCAGCCCGCCACGGCGCGGATATGCTGTTCAAACTGGCAAACCGCACAGGCGTCCTGGGTCCAGTGACCGGTATTGTGCACGCGCGGCGCGATCTCATTGGCCAAAAGCGCGCCATGGCCAAGCGCAAACAGCTCCATTGCGATCACGCCCACATACTCAAGCGCGTTCAACACGCCTGTAACCATGACCTCCGCTGCCTCCTGTACGCATGGATCGATGTGTGCAGGCGCCAGGCTCTCTCGAAGAAGGCCGTCAGCATGGCGGTTTTCCGCCAGCGGATAGATTTGCACTGCTCCATCCGCACTGCGCGCCGCGATAATGGAAAGCTCGCGGGCGAAATCGACGAAGGCTTCCAAAATGGCGGGCTGCCCGTTCATGACCGCCAGGGCGGCGGCGGCCTCGCTCTTGTCGCGAATCACCGCCTGACCCTTGCCGTCATATCCGAACCGACGTGTCTTCAGCACGGCGGGCAGGCCCAGCTCGCCGAGGGCCTCGGTCAAGTCATCACCCGTTTGCACGGCGCAAAACGCCGCCGTTTCCGCCCCGTTGCGATTGAGAAAGGTCTTTTCGGTCAAACGGTCCTGAGCCACGCCAAGCGCCTTGACGCCGGGGCGCAACGGCGCGTGGGCGGCGGCGATCTGTGCTGTGGCGGCGGGCACGTTTTCAAACTCATAGGTCACCGCATCCACGCTTTGCGCAAACCGGGCGACAGCATCGAGATCCTCATAGGCGGCCGTGACGGTTTGCGCCGCTGAACGCCCGGCGGGGCAATCTTGATCGGGATCAAACACCACGCAATCAAAGCCCAGACGCGCCGCCGCCCGCGCCAGCATGCGTCCCAGCTGACCACCCCCCAGAATGCCGATGCGCGAGGCCGGGGCCAGACAGGGCGCCATGGATCAATCCTCGACGGTTTCCGCAACGGACTCAGTAAGGGCTGTGCGATAGGCTTTCACGCGATCCATCAGCGCTTCATCACTCAACCCGACAATGGAGGCGGCCATGATTGCGGCATTTTTCGCTCCCGCCTCGCCAATGGCCAGCGTGCCCACGGGCACGCCGGCGGGCATTTGTACGATGGACAACAAGGAGTCCAGACCTGACAGGACATGAGACTGAATCGGCACGCCTAGCACCGGCAAATGGGTCATGGCCGCAACCATGCCCGGCAGGTGCGCCGCACCTCCGGCTCCTGCGATAATCACCTGAACGCCGCGCGCGTCCGCGCCCTTGGAAAAACGGACCAGGCGATCAGGCGTGCGGTGCGCAGAAATCACCTTCGCCTCATAGGAGACTCCCAGCTGACGGAGCAGACCGGCGCCGACCTTGATCGTCGGCCAGTCTGATCGGGAGCCCATAATGATGGCGATGGGGGCGATTTTATCGCTGCGAGATGCGCTTTCACTCATAATGGCCCTGCCTGACAGGCGTTTGGAAAGCACGTCACCCTAACCGCACTGCTCGCCCGGTCAAGCAAAACATGCAATCATCACGCAATCATGACCTGTGTTACGGAGCCCGCCTATGCGTATCCGGTCCGGCGATCAGCGCATCAGCGTTGACGCTGTCGCGACTCAAGGCCCGTCCAGACCGTCAAGGGGCGTGTCGGTCATACGCGTGCCTGAAACAGAGTTAACGCCGAATGTTCGGCGCGCTTTGCGCGCTCTGATCCGTGAGGTCCATCAGCTGCGCCAGGACAATAAAGCGTTGCGGAGCAATATCCGATATATGGAAACCCTGGCGGATCGGGACGTGTTCCTGCCGGTGCTGAACCGGCGCGCCTTTCTGCGGGACGTGTCAAGAGCGCTCGCACTCGCTGAACGTCACGATGCGCCTTCCTCGCTGATCTATCTCGACCTCAACGGTTTCAAGCACATCAATGACCGGTATGGTCATGGCGCGGGCGATGCCGTCCTCAGGCAGGTGGTCGATCTGATCAACACCCATGTGCGCCGGACCGACAGTGTTGGACGTTTGGGCGGCGATGAGTTCGGCATAGTGCTGACCCTGACCCCGGAAACCGCCGCCTGTCAAAAAGCCTCTGAACTTGCAGCAGCGATCGCCGCTGCACCCGTCTGGCGCGCGGGCCATGCCCTGCGCCTCAGCGCCGCCTGGGGCGTACAGGCGCTCACCCCTGGCAAGAGCGTGGAACAAATCATGGCGGCCGCTGATGCGGCCATGTACGCACGCAAACGGGCTGAAAAGGCCAAAAATCAGCAGCTGACATGACAACCCATAGCGCCGCCCCGCCCTTGTCATTGAAGGGCTTGTTCTGGGGAGTTATTCCGCAAAGCGCCATTCAAACAAATTTATTTTTGGGGTTGACTTTTTGAAAAATGCCATTACGCGTGTAACTCTCTAAACGATGTTGCACAGGAGAATTAAAGATGAAACTCGATAAGCTTAAAGTCACCAAAAAATATAGTTCAATTATTCCCAATGCAGAAACCATAGCTGCTATACGAGCAGGTGAACGAGGGGAGACTATTCGTA
>RKRX01000172.1 GCA_007571185.1 Oceanicaulis sp. | reverse complement strand
GTGTATTCCATACCGGCGCAACCGCCATTCTTGACGCCTACACGCAAATATCCTGCACTCCTGCTCGCCATCAGTGTTCTGATACGCTCAGCGGCGGCTTCGGTCAGGGTGACGGCCTTAGAACGGGTGCGAACCATATGTGCTTCTCAGAACATATTCAGGGCCAACCTGGCCTCATCAGACATGCGGTCGGGTGTCCAGGGCGGATCGAAGGTCAGGGTCACATCCGTGTGCTTCACACCCTCAACCTTGTTACAGGCATTTTGTACCCAACCTGGCATTTCGCCTGCAACCGGACACCCCGGTGCAGTCAACGTCATTTCCACTTTTAGCTTCCGGTTTGGTTCAAAATCTACCTGATAAATCAGCCCTAACTCATATATGTCACATGGGATTTCAGGATCGCAGACAGTCTTTAAAGCAGTGATCACATCCGTTGTGATGCGTTCGATTTCCTCTTGCGGAATATCCCTCTCAACGTCAGCAGCTGTTGCCGTAGACGCATCGAGAAGCGTTGGCGAAGCGGCCTCCAGGTCCAGCACATCGCGTGGGTTCACTGCTTCATCCATGCTCGCCATACCTTGCTAGATAAGAAAATTCAACGCTTTGCGCAACGCCATGACTGCAGCATCCACTTCAGTCTTGGTGTTATAGAGGGCAAAACTGGCGCGTACAGCACCCGGCACGCCAAAGCGCTGCATCAGCGGGTGAGCACAATGGTGACCTGCACGGACCGCAACCCCGTACTTGTCCATCAGCTGCGCCAAATCATGCGGATGGGCGCCGTCCACTACGAACGAGATGATTGCGCCTCTGTCTTGATCGCCGCCTAGAATTTTTAACCCGTCAATATCTCTGATCTGTACTTCAAACCGATCCATCAAGGCACTCTCATGCGCCATGACAGCTTCCCGGTCGAACGCTTGAACCCAGTCGATTGCCGCACCCAGACCGATCACATCTGCGATCGCGGGTGTACCCGCCTCAAACTTGTGCGGGCTGTGGGCGTATTCCACACTGTCTTCACGCACTTCCGCAATCATCTCGCCTCCGCCCTGATAAGGACGTAGACGATCCAGCCAGTCCCTGGCCGCATAAAGCACCCCGACTCCATTGGGACCGTACAGCTTGTGACCTGTAAAAACGTAGAAATCACACCCAAGATCAATCACGTCTATCGGCATGTGCACTGTGGCCTGTGTGCCGTCAAACAGCACTGCGGCATCTGCAGCATGCGCGCGCTGCACCACCTGGCGGGCAGGCGTGACACTGCCCAATACATTGGACATGTGCACCATGCTCACAAGACGAGTGCGGTCGGTGAACAAGGCGTCAAACCCATGCCAATCCAGCTCTCCGCCTTCGGTAACCGGAGCAAATTTCAGCACTATGCCTTTGCGCTCGCGTAAGAAGTGCCAAGGTACGATATTGGAGTGGTGCTCCATCTGGGTGAGGATGATCTCGTCCCCCTCGTTCAGCATCGCCCCAAAGCTATCCGCCACCAGATTGATCGCTTCGGTCGCCCCTTTGGTGAAAACAATCTGGGAGTCGCACTCGACGCCGATCAAGGCTGCGGCTTTCCGGCGAGTCACCTCGAAAGCCTCGGTGGCCTCATTGGCCAAGGTGTGCAACCCCCGGTGCACGTTGGCATACGAATACCGCCAAACATCAGTCACAGCTTCGATCACCTGTTCGGGTTTCTGGGCTGTTGCGGCATTATCAAAATAGATCAGCGGATGACCATTGACCTGGCGTGACAGGATAGGGAACTGGCTGCGGATTGCATTCGGATCAAAGCCCGACTCGTCTTTCAAAAGCGCCGTCATGTCACCACTCCCAGACGGGTGCGCAGAAGGGCAAGTAAATGCTCGCGCACTTTCTCATCTTCAATCCGTTCGAGTGGCTCAGCCAAGAAACTTTCGATCAACAGGGTGCGCGCCGCCGCTTCAGGCAAGCCGCGCTGGCGCATGTAAAACAGAGCTTCATCATCAATGGCGCCAAGAGCGTTGCCATGGGTGCAGACCACGTCATCGGCGTAGATTTCAAGCTCGGGCTTGGCATCGATTTCCGCCTTGTCGTCCAGTAACAGGCCGCGATGCTGCATCCGGGCGTCGGTTTTCTGCGCGCCTCCGGAGACATATACCTTGCCCTGGAAGACCCCCTTGCCATCCCTGGCAACCACGGTTTTGAACAACTCGTCAGTCTGTCCGTGTGCGCCCTCATGGCAAACCACAGAAGTCTGGTCCAGATGTAACCCCGCACCCACCACACAGGCGCCGTCCAGACGTATCTGTGCACCTTCACCTGCATGAGAGACATGAGTTTCAATCCGCGCCAACCGGGCGCCGAAACCCAATGTGGTTTGCGCCATGCGAGCTTTTGGCGCCAGCTTGATCAAGCTGGTGAGCACAAGAGCTCCCTCCGGGGCTGCATCCTGCTTGACCACCCGGTCCAACCGAGCATCGGTTTCCACCACAATTGTCAAGGTGAGATTGGCGAAGGCGCACGATTGGACGGTGTAATGCTCCAGCAATTGGGCTTTGATCCCGGCCGGAACTAACACTAGTAATTGCTGATGAGTGAAACCCGCGCTAGCGTCCACGTTCAGTTCCAACGTTTCGCCATTCTTCAGGGTGTAGATATGAAGTTCCTTGCTTAGTGCAGAAGCCAAAAGCGGCATGCATAGAGCAGATTCCTGACCCTGCTTGGCGACGGTGTCAGATTCACGAGCAGCGACGAAGGTCAGAACGCCTGGTTCAGCGGGGAGTTTACCAACCACCGCCCGTAGATCACTCCACTTCCATTCCTCAATTCGGCGATGAGGCAACCCGGCCTCAGCAAGCATCTCACGCGCCGGGACATTCTCATCCAGCTGGGCAAGAAACGCCGCCTCCATAGCGTTTGGGGGCATGGCAACACCCATAGTCAGGCTCCCCCGCCTGCGTATTTGTCATAGCCGGCTTCTTCGAGTTTCAGGGCCAATTCTGGGCCGCCAGTTTCCCGGATGCAGCCTGCCGCCATCACATGGACCACATCGGGTTTGAGGTAATCCAGCAAGCGCTGATAGTGAGTTATCACCAACATACCGCGCTCTTTACCACGTAGAGTGTTAACACCCTCGGCAACCATTTTGAGTGCATCAATGTCCAATCCAGAATCTGTCTCGTCCAGAATTAAAAATTTCGGCTGCAGCATCAGCGCCTGGAAAATTTCCATGCGTTTTTTTTCACCGCCGGAGAAATCTACATTCACCGGACGTTTGAGCATCTCATGAGTGATATCCAGCTGAGCGGCAGCCTCACGCGCCAGCTTCATAAATTGCGGCGTAGACGTTTCGTCCTCGCCACGAGCGCGGCGCTGGGCGTTCAACGCTTCCTTCACGAATGTCAGGATCGGCACACCCGGGATTTCCACAGGATACTGAAAAGACAGAAACATACCCGCCGCCGCCCGATCTTCAGGCTCCATCCCGGCGAGATCCTGACCCTCAAACATCATGCTGCCGCCGATGATCTCATAACCCTCCCGACCCGATAGCAAGTAAGACAAGGTGGACTTGCCACAGCCATTGGGTCCCATGATCGCGTGCACCTGACCGGCGGGAACTTCAAGGCTCACACCTTTGAGGATATGGCGCCCCTTGCCCTCTTCCATCTTCACACACACCTGCAAATTGTCAATCACCAACATGGTTGTCTCCATCAAAGCCAGCGTCGGCTCCACGCCCATGCTCAAGGGTGTGCACAATTGGCCGGGCCGCAGTTAAATCCCCATTAATACGTGGACACCTCATAAACTCCCCTATTTCTGTGAGCGGTTCATGTAGAGTCGCTGCTAAGTCTTTGTTTTTGCAGCCTCCGCTTCTCGAAATGGATGAGCATTAAGCGTAAGTGCTGGGTTTTTAGAGGTGTCCACGTGCCAGTTTCATCGCGCCCGGACCAGCGCGCCACGGTCTAACCCACGCTCCCTTCCAGCGACACTCCAAGAAGAGCCTGGGCCTCTACCGCAAACTCCATGGGCAGTTCCTGAAGCACTTCGCGACAGAAACCGTTCACCAGAAGCGCCACAGCACTCTCTTCATCCAGCCCTCTCTGGCGTGCATAAAACAGCTGTTCCTCCGAAAGCCTAGAGGTGGAAGCTTCATGTTCCAGAACGGCTTTTGGCGTCCTAGTTTCCACATAGGGCACGGTGTGAGCCCCACAGGTGTCGCCGATCAGTAAACTATCGCACTGGGTGAAGTTACGGGCGCCTTCAGCCTTGCCATGTACCGAAACCAGACCACGGTAAGTCTGATCAGATCTGCCCGCCGAAATCCCCTTGGAGATAATGCGTGACTTCGTATTACGCCCCAGATGAATCATCTTGGAGCCGGTATCGGCCTGTTGACGTCCATTGGTTACGGCGATGGAGTAGAATTCACCCCGGCTGTTATCGCCCTTCAATACGCAGGAGGGATATTTCCAGGTAATTGCCGAACCCGTCTCAACCTGAGTCCAGCTGACTTTGGAATTCCGTCCATGGCAGTTCGCACGCTTGGTGACAAAATTGTAGACTCCGCCTTTACCCTCGACATCACCTGGCCACCAGTTCTGAACAGTAGAATATTTGATCTCGGCATCATCAAAGGCCAAGAGTTCCACAACGGCTGCATGCAGCTGGTTTTCATCACGCATAGGAGCCGTGCAGCCTTCCAAATAGGACACATAGGATCCCTCATCGGCAATGATCAGGGTGCGTTCAAACTGCCCTGCCCCCGCTGCATTGATGCGGAAATAGGTGGAGAGTTCCATCGGGCAGCGCACGCCCTTGGGCACATAGACAAAGGAACCGTCAGAGAAAACAGCGCTGTTGAGGGTGGCGAAGAAATTGTCTGTCACCGGCACCACAGCGCCCAGATATTTGCGGACCAGTTCGGGGTGTTCATGGATCGCCTCGCTGATCGGCATAAAGATCACCCCAGCTTTGGCCAGTTCTTCCTTGAAGGTGGTCGCCACCGAAACGGAGTCAAACACTGCATCCACGGCCACTTGTCCACTCAGAGCTTCAGTACGGGCCTCGGCGGCGCTTTGCCCTGCACCCTCCAGCCCTAACAGAACTTCAGCTTCCTTTCGTGGAATGCCGAGTTTTTTGTAGGTGTCGAGCAACTCCTGAGGAACTTCACCCAAGTTTTTATATTTAGAAGCATTTTTAGGGGCAGCGTAATAGTGGAGCCCTTGATAATCAATCGGTGGGTAGTCTACTTTCGCCCAGTTTGGTTCCGCCATTCGGGTCCAGCGCCTGTAAGCGTCCAGACGCCAATCCAGCATCCACCGAGGTTCATTCTTCTTGCCGGAAATGAAGCGGATGGTTTCTTCATTTAGACCTTTGGGGCCAAACTCCTGCTCAATCTCGGTGGTGAAGCCATACTTGTATTTGTCAGCTTCCAGCCGACGCACATCTTCGATGGTTTCCTTGATTGCTGGCATGGATTACTTCCTTTCAACTTGTTTCAGATTGCCATACGCAAGCGCACACGGTTATATTCAGCAATCCAGGCGTCCGCAAATGCTTCTATGTCGTCTCTCGTGGTCGTCCAACCTAGCGAAATACGTAGTGCGCTTGCCGCTTCGCTATCGGATGCGCCCATGGCGCCCAGAACGTTGCTCCTGAGCACTTTGCCTGAGGAGCAAGCCGAGCCTGCACTGACTGCAAATCCCGCCAGGTCCAACGCAATCACCTGGATTTCACTCGGCCAGCCCAGTGCGGTCAGGCACAGTGTATTGTCCAGCCGTGGAGCCTTATCACCCCAAATCCGCACACCTGGTGCAGCCTGAAGGCGCGTCTGAAGCTGATCACGCAGCGTCCTGACTCGGACGGACGCACTATCATCAGCCAGTGTTGCGCCCAGCGCTGCAGCAAACCCAGCAATTCCAGCCAGGTTTTCTGTACCGCCGCGGCGTCCCTTTTCCTGACCGCCGCCTACAATCAGCGGGCTGACGCCTGCATCACAGGCCGTCGCCAATGCGCCAACACCCTGTGGACCGCCCACCTTATGAGAAGATAG
>RKRX01000218.1 GCA_007571185.1 Oceanicaulis sp. | reverse complement strand
CTCCAGAATCGGCCAGCCGTAACCGGGAGCAGAATGCGGGCGCCAGCCAGACATTTCGATGACCTGATAGTCCAGATCGAGATTGAAATGGCGGATGAACCATTTACCCATTTCTCCAAGCGTCATGCCATGCCGCATCGGCATCGGCCCGGCGCCGACAAACCTCTCCCACCCAGGCCGAAGACGGAACCCTTCGACAGGGCGTCCGGCGGGATTAGGGCGATCAAGCACCCAAACTGTCTTTTTATGTTTGGCGGCAGCCTCAAGCACATACAAGAGTGTGGTCACGAATGTGTATATGCGACAACCAAGATCCTGCAGATCGATGAGCAGCACATCGAATGTGTCCATCATTTCGTCGGTCGGACGCCGCACATCACCGTACAAGCTGAACACTGGAATGTTATGCACGGGCTCCTGGTAATTGTCGGACTCGACCATGTTGTCCTGTTTGTCACCTTTCAGGCCATGTTGAGGTCCGAAAGCGGCGGTCAAATTTATATCTCCCAGCTCCGCCATCACATCCAGAGCATGGTCCAGTTCTCTTGTGACCGACGCGGGATGCGCCAGCAACGCAACCCTTTGCCCCTGCAATGGTCTGCGCAGCGCGGCCTGTTCCGCAAACCGATCCAATCCGAACGAGATCATGAGGTCTCCTCTTCGAGCGGTGATCCTGTCAAGGCATAAAATTCAGGATGGTGTCGGACCAAATCGCGCAACCAATACAATACAAATTTTTCACTCCCGCATAGACCTCTGGCAAGCCATCTTTATCCCGCCTTGTTTTGTTCGTTGACCTCTGACCCGTTTTCGGCCTAGCTAAGGATCCTCAACCCGACTGGTTATATATTGGTTTCGCCTACAGGTCACAACATGACGGAATCTGATTTGTATCTCGGCATTGATGCAGGAGGCAGCAGGTGCAAGGCACGGCTTGTCGACGGGCGGATGCACATACTCAGCGAGGTTGAATCAGGCCCGGCCAACGCAAGAATCGGCGTTGAGCGACTCCAAAAGGCATGGATACAAATCGCTGAACGGGCGCTGGTCGCCGCCAATATTTCGTTATCGCAAATATCGGATCTTGTCGCGGGTATCGGTGTGGCTGGAATCACGCGCCCAGGGATGCGGGAATCGATCAGGGCGATTGAACTGCCCTATGCCTGCAAAGCGTTGGATACTGATGCAGCGATTGCGTGTCTGGGCGCCCATGGCGGCAAGGATGGCGCCATCCTCATCCTCGGAACCGGCAGTATCGCACATATTCGCAACGGGACAGACTCTTTCACCATTGGGGGATATGGCTTTCCAATATCGGATGAAGGCAGCGGGGCGGCTCTTGGGTTGAGCGGGGTGCGTCACGCATTAAGAGCTCTGGATGGCCGTACAAAAGCAACCGCACTCACCACCGCCATATTGAAGCACTTCAACAATAACGCCCCACAGGCTATCGCCTGGATGGACAGTGCGACGCCTTGCGACTACGGCCGCTTTGCACCTCTGATTCTGGATTTTGCCGAACAGAATGACGAGATCGCCCGTTCCATCGTGGAGGATGCGGCCAGGCATGTTGAACGATTCATTGAAACGATTTTTGCAAGAGGAGCCTCGCGGTGCGCACTCGTGGGCGGCGTGGCGTCCAGAATGACCCCTTGGTTGCGGGATCGCACAGCCAGAAAACTCGTTAAGGCCACGGGGGATGGACTTGACGGCGCCCTTATGCTCGCTGGCGCCGGACAATCAGGACATCAGAAGCGGGCATGACTCGACATGAAGGCGGATCGGAGATTCCTTTCGCCTAAATCATGATAAAACCGTAAGGGGAGATACAAGGTTGGCTTTTTCTTTAATTGACTGGGCGGTCCTTGGAGGATATCTGGCGATCGTCTCTGGGCTCGGCGTGTTTTTATCGCAGCGTTCCGCCGCCACCTCGAAAGAGTATTTTCTTTCGAACGGAGCTTTGCCGATTTCGCTGATTATTTTTTCCGTTCTGGCGACGACGCAATCGGCCGCCACATTCCTGGGCGGACCCGATAGCGGGTTTCGCGGGAATTACACCTATCTGTCGGGCACTCTCGGCTCCATACTGGCCAGCATCATCGCCGCCTCTATTCTTCTGCCGAGATTTTATGCCGCAAAGGTGATGACGGTCTATGACCTGCTTGATCAAGCCTATGGACCGACCGCCATGCGCGCCGCCGGCGGGATGTACCTGATTGGTCGTGTCTTCGCCAACGGCGCCAGACTGTTTATGGCGGCGCTTGCCGTGTCACTGATCATATTCTCCAACACCGATTTCTCCAGTGTTGCTCTTGCTGCGGCGGTTATCACGTTTATCGCGCTTGGTTTTACTCTGGTGGGCGGTCTGCGGTCGGTTGTAGCGAGCGATGCCTTGCAATTTGCGGTATATGCTTTCACCGCCGTTTTCATTTTGATCGGCCTTTTCCAGACCCTCAACCTTCCTCTATCGGACATTATGGCCGCGGCAAAAAACGCACCGGATGGTCAAAACAAGCTGCTTCTGTTCGATTTTTCTCTGGATATGACAAAACCATTCACGATGTTGTCCATCATGACAGGGGTGGCGCTGTTACTGTTGGGCAATTACGGACTGGACCAGGATACGACGCAAAGATTGCTCGCCGCCGGAAATGCGAGGCGCGCAGGGACAGCCCTCGTCATGGCGGCAGTGGTGTCAGTGCCGTTGACATTTGTATTCATTTCAATCGGACAACTGCTGCATATTTTCTACGAGCGCCCGGACATAACCGGGCGAGCGGTCGCCGCGCCTGATCTGGAGAGCACGACCGTGTTCGTGCAATATATTCTGAGCGAATTGCCATCTGGAGTTCGCGGTTTGGCGGTGACAGGCGTTGTGGCGGCCGCCGTTTCAACGCTGAATTCAGGTCTCAATTCCATGGCGGCTGTGGCGGTTAGCGATTTTTATCGCCCGCTGACAAGCAGGAAACCTGAACGTCATTATGTTATTGCGGGTCAGTTGGCGATGCTGATCTTTGCGATTGTTCTGCTCCTGATGTCGTGTTTGTGCTATTATTGGCAACAATCGACGGATCTGCCCCTGCTAGAATTTGCCCTGGCTGTCATGACGTTCGCCTATGCGGGGTTGCTCGGTGTGTACGCCACGGTGATGTTCACAAATCGTGGAAGCAAAAATTCGGTCCTTGCTTCGCTGATCGTGGGCTTTCTCGTGATGTGCTTGGGTGAAGCCAGCATTGGCGGTGCGATCGGCATCCCGGAAAGCTACACCTCGCTTGCCTTCTCCTGGAAGCTGTGCGTTGCGACGTTTGTCGCATTTCTCACGGCCGTCGCTGGCAATCGCAGAGCGACTGCCAGCATCTGACAGCGTCGAAGCGACAGACGAGCAAGGAATAGAGCCGAGGTCCATACCGCCACAAATCCGGGAGCGGGATTTCTAATGCAAAGCTTGGGCATTATCGAAGGTTACTTCGGGCAGGCATGGTCGTGGCGGGATCGCGAATATGTCATGGAGTTTCTCGCGCCCGAAGGGTTTGATTTTTACATCTATGCCCCAAAAGCGGACCTGTATCTTCGCCGGGACTGGAGAACATTGTATCCTGAACCGGAACTTGCTCGTTTGAGAACATTTGCTGAGGCATGCAGAAATGCGCATGTCAGATTTGGCATTGGGCTCAGCCCCTATAAACTCTACAAGAACTTTGACGGTGCAACAAAAAACATTCTGGTTGAGAAAATTGAGCAATTACAAGATACGGGTATCAACGAACTGGCCATATTCTTCGACGACATGCCCGGTGATATGGCGGACCTGGCACCGCGACAGGTTGAAATCATGGATTTTGTCGCAAGCCAGTCATCAGTCAATCAGCTATCTTTCTGCCCGACCTACTATTCCAATGACCGAGTGCTAGATCGCGTTTTTGGATCAAGACCGGCATCATATCTGGAGTCGCTTGGTCGTAACCTTGATGATAATATCGAAGTTTTCTGGACAGGTGAAGAAGTATGTTCCCGGGAATACTCAGCTCAACACCTGAAAGACATCGCAGAAAAATTACAAAGAAAACCGATCCTTTGGGATAATTATCCTGTCAATGACGGCCCCGTAAAGAGTCAGTATCTGCACATCAGAGGATTTAGCGGCCGATCCGGCGACATTGCCGAACATGTTTGCCGGCATGCCATAAACCCCGCTCTTCAGCCGCATCTGTCGCTGATACCTGCTCTCACACTCGCCAGCCGCTACGCTCACCCAGGCGCGTATTCCTATCTGGAAGCGACCTGTGACGCGGCCTCGCGTGTCGTCAATCAGGCTTTTGCGCAAAAAATTGCAAGCGACCTGATCGCACTCAACGATACGGGGCTCGACCGGTTAGAGGAACGGGTTGAAACACTGCGCGAAGCATATTCCGGGTTTGACCACCCCGCAGCGCAGGAAATCATTGCATGGCTGGATGGACAATGGCGCCTGTCAGGATCCGAGATGGAAATTGATTGAGCCATGCTCCCCTGGTCATCTGCCGCGAGATGAAAGCAGCTGAACCCGGAAAAGGGTTCACTCGCTGTCTCCGGCGATAAGCCGGCGCCGCCTGTACTCGTCACATGCACTATGTTGGCGGCTGTGCGAATTCGGCAAATTTGCGGCATCAGGGTGACATTTGTCACTAACAAGCGCCCTCGCTCGCCATTACATCCGCAAGCATGCACCCGTACGGTAAGCCTTTGTCGGTATAGACAGTGTGTTTTTTCATGTTCAGAGATTGATGGCGGCAGGTAAAGAAATGAGAAAAATAGAACCTGTTTCTTTTACAGAATCAAACTCTATACACCCTATATTTCAAGTTAAAAATCTTGAATATAAATCAAATGGAATTACATTGCTTGACTCAATCAATTTCGAGATTATGCCACAACAAATTTTCGTTCTGTTGGGTGAAAACGGGTCAGGAAAATCTCTTCTGATAGAGGCTCTGGCAAACGACATACACTACAAGGGTGAAGTGGAATGGCGCGCTGATATCACACGCGAGCGTCGCACCATCGCTTATGACAGCTTTGCCACTCTTCCCGGACTGAAGGTTCGTGAAGTGCTTGAGTTACTCCATGCGTTTTACAAACGGCCTGCCGATCCCAGTCTGTACGAGGTTATGAAACTCAGAGAACTTGAAGATAAGCCCGCCGGTATTCTGTCAAAAGGCGAACGTAAACGCGTCGGCATTTACGCCGCTCTGTTCAGCTCCCCGCCTCTCGCAATCCTGGATGAACCGACAGACGGCATGGATCCGATGATGCGTGCTGCGTTCTGGCGCGTCATTGAAAACTGCTCGGGAGCGATCATGCTGACCACTCACATGTGGGATGAAGCTGAAGCGGTGCATGACCGGATTGCGATGATAAGGCGCGGCCAGCTCCTGCATCCGCCAACGTCCGCCAAGACATTGAAAGCGCTCGTATCACCCTTTACCGGCAAGATCAGAGTCCCTTCCCTGCCGGAAAATTCATGCCCGCCCGGCCAGGTCATACACCGAGACGGGGCAAGTTTTATATTTTATCGCGATGACGCCGGGCTTGATAAATTGACCGCCTGGCTGCGGGAATCCGATTTAATCAGCGCCGGTTATTCGACACTGCCGATTGATCTTGCTGATGTTTATCACTGGTTGATGGAGCCTCGCGATGGCGCCTGACCACAATGCTTTTATCACCCTTTTGAAAGTGCAAGCGCTGACCTCCATGCGCTCGTTTGCTTCAAATTTCTATTCCATCATCCTGCCCGTTTTTCTGTTTGTGGTTTTTGGACTCGCGTTTGGCGTTGACGCGAATTACGCGACCTTCTTCTTACCAGGCATGATAGGGGTCATGGTCAGCAGCGACGCCCTGTTTGCTGTGGGATCTGTAATAAAATCATATCATCAGAAGGGAATTTTGCGAGAATTCAAAAATTATCCAATTCCCAGATCCTGGATTTTCACAACCTTCATAATTGTTCGCTTAATTATTATCATAATTTCATCAATTATTCTTGTTATTACTTCTGCAATTTTGTTTGATTATGTACCAAGTATAGAAA
>RKRX01000202.1 GCA_007571185.1 Oceanicaulis sp. | reverse complement strand
GTACAATCGTCCATGGGTTTGGGGCATGGACCGGTTCAGCCGCGTTTCCTGACTTCAGACATTTTTCGTCGTAAGTGGACACCTCTAAAAACCCAACACCTGCGCTCAATGCTCATCTATTTCGAGGGCCGGAATCCAGAAAAACAAAGACTTAGCAGTGATCTCACATTAACCGCTCACCCGAAATGGGGGTTTTTAGAGGTGTCCGGTTGATCGCGGCGCCCTGCAAGGGCGGAAGTCTTCGGTCCACGAATACCCTGATGGCGGTCTGGCGATCTTCCACGACCCACGATGCACCGATCGCTGCAAGCTGGCGGCTCACCCCATCAAGTCAGAGGATGCGAAACAGGCTGCCGCGTGATTCGCTTTGTCATGCAGACCTGTGGCTCTGGGTTCTCAACTGAAACCGATAATTGGCATGGCGCATAAACCGGACAATTCAGAATGTTTGGACAGGTCTAGCCCACGTCTTTCACGGCACGTTTGGTGGACAGATCGTGCGCCGCCAACGCAGCCAGGATGACAAGATCGTTCATATTGGCGCCTAGGCGGGCGATCTGCACCGGCTTTTCAAGACCTACGAGCATCGGGCCCAGAACCGTAGCGCCGCCGACCGCTCCCAGAAGCTTGGTGGCGATTGATGCGGAATGGATCGCTGGCATCACGAGTACATTGGCCGGACCGGACAAGCGAGAGAATGGGTAGAGCTTGTGGTGAACGGGATCAAGCGCCACATCGGCGTTCATCTCACCCTCATACTCAAAATCCACATCGCGCTCATCAAGATAGCTCACCGCTTTCTGGATGGCGTTAGCCCGATCGCCAGCCGGATTGCCGAAGGTGGAATAAGACAAAAAGGCCACACGCGGATCCACACCAAACCGCCTCGCCGCCGCTGCGGTTTCCACTGCGATATCGGCCAGGGCTTCGGGGCTGGGGGCTTTTGTGACATTGGTATCGGCGATGAACAGAGGCTGGCTGCGGGTCAGCACTAGGCTCATACCCATCACGCGTTCATTCTTGGCTGTATCGATGACCAGCTGCACGTCATCGAGCGCCTGTGCATAGTTGCGGGTCACACCGGTCACCATGCCATGGGCGTCATCTAATGCGACCATGCAGGCGGCGAAAACATTGCGGTCATTATTGACCAGGCGCTGCACATCCCGGTGCAGAAAACCGCGCCTCTGCAGGCGTTTGTACAAAAAGTCCGCATAATCGGTGTTCTTGTCCGATAGGCGCGCATTGACAATGCGGATTGCGTCCCGGGGGACGCCGAGCGGGCGCATATTGGCGTGGACAGTTTCTTTTCGACCGATCAGGATCGCTGTTCCCAGCCCCTGGTTCTGGAAGGTGTAGGCGGCGCGAATCACGCTGGGCTCCTCGCCCTCTGCAAAAACGATGGTTTTGGGTTTGCTTCTGCGCACATCATCCTGAATCGACTGCAAGATGGCAGCGGTGGGATCAAGGCGCCGGGCCAGCGCCGCCTTGTACTCTTCCATGTTGGAGATCGGTTTGCGTGCAACGCCGGTATCCATTGCAGCCTGCGCTACATAAGGCGGCACATGGCTGATCAGGCGCGGATCGAACGGGGCGGGGATGATGTATTCTCTGCCGAAGGTAGGGTGTGTGCCGTGATAGGCCGCCGCCACTTCATCGGGCACATCCTCGCGCGCCAGTTCCGCCAAGGCCCTGGCGGCGGCGATCTTCATCTCTTCATTGATGGTGCGCGCACGCACATCCAGCGCTCCCCGGAAGATATAGGGAAAGCCTAGAACATTGTTGACCTGGTTAGGGTAGTCCGATCGACCCGTAGCCATGATAGCGTCTGAACGGGCTTCGCGCACGTCTTCGGGGGTGATCTCTGGATCGGGATTCGCCATGGCGAAGATAATCGGATCGGCGGCCATGGAGCGCACCATGTCCTTGGTCACCGCCCCCTTCACCGACAGGCCGATAAAGCAGTCCGCACCAGCCAGGGCGTCTTCCAGGGTTCGAGCACTGGTGTCAGCGGCATGGGCGGATTTCCATTGGTTCATACCGGTGTGACGATCCTTGTAGATGACGCCCTTGGAATCACACAGGATGGCGTTGTCATGCTGAACGCCCATGGCCTTGATCAGTTCCAGAACAGCGATGCCCGCCGCCCCCGCACCGTTCACCACCACTTTAAGCCGGGTGATGTCTTTGCCCGACAGCTCGCACGCGTTGAGGATGCCCGCGGCGGAAATGATCGCGGTGCCGTGCTGGTCATCATGAAAGACCGGGATATCAAGCGCCTCGCGCAGCCTCTCCTCAATGATAAAACAATCAGGACCCTTGATGTCTTCCAGATTGATGCCGCCAAAGCTTGAACCGAACCGCCGCACGCATTCGACGAAAGCTTCAGGGTCGGTTTCATCCACTTCGATATCAATGGAATCCACATCGGCGAAACGTTTGAACAGCACCGCCTTGCCTTCCATAACCGGTTTGGAAGCGATAGCGCCCAGATTACCCAGACCCAAAATGGCGGTGCCGTTGGAAATCACCGCCACCATATTGCCCTTGGACGTGTAATCGTACGCCAGGTCAGCCTTTTCCGCGATCACTTTGACCGGTGCAGCCACACCCGGCGAATAGGCCAGCGACAGATCACGCTGGGTCGCCATGGGTTTGGTGGCGGACACCGCCAGCTTTCCAGGCCTGGGGTAGCGATGGAAATTAAGAGCTTCCCGGTCATCGACGCGAGTACGGCGGTCGGTCATGGCGGATTCAAAAAACTGGTGACGGTGAATGAATAGATCCGTACACTAACCGCTTTGCACCGCGGCGCAAAGCGCGCGCTGTCACTCTTGCAGCAGACCTTGGTGCGGTTACCTTGCATTTATGACTTACCCTGCTGATCCCGCTTCGCTCGCCGCCCGCACCTTTCCCACCTCGGCGGGGGGGACGCCCATGATGGCGCAGTTTCTGGAACTGCGCGCCGAAGCGCCACGGGATGCTTTGCTGTTTTATCGCATGGGCGATTTTTACGAGCTGTTTTTTGATGATGCGGTGCGCGCTTCTGAAGCGCTTGATATCGCTCTGACCAAACGCGGCGAGCACCAGGGTGAGAAAGTGCCCATGTGCGGCGTGCCGGTGCATAACGCCCGGGTTTATCTCTCTCGTTTGATCAAGGCCGGCTTCAAAGTGGCCGTAGGCGAGCAAGTGGAAGACCCCGTTGAAGCCAGAAAGCGTGGAGCGAAATCAGTCGTCAAACGCGCGATCACCCGGGTCATCACGCCCGGTACGTTGACCGAAGATGATTGGCTTGAGGCGCGCGCCGCCAATCGCATCGCCGCCATTGTGCAGATTCCCACCGGTGAGGCGGCCTTGGCCTGGGCGGATGTATCCGATGGCGAGTTTGCCTGCATGACGGTCAACGTGGAAAATCTTGATGCGGAGCTGGCGGCTCTCAACCCCTCCGAAGTGCTCTGTAAGGACGATGTAGCCAAACAGGCCGCCGAGCTGGCCCCGCATGCTGTGATCACCACACGCGCCGGGGCCAAATTCGACGCCGGAGCAGGGGAGCGACGTCTCAAACAGCGCTTTGCCGTGCAAAGTCTTGACGGGTTCGGCGTGTTTTCACACGCCGAACTGTCCGTTCTGGGCGCTATGCTCGATTATCTGGAGCTCAGCCAGGCAGGCGCCCCGGCGCGGCTGCGTCCGCCCTCCAGCCAGCTTTCCGGTGCGGTCATGGTGATTGATCCTGCGGCGCGCACCAGTCTTGAGATAGAACGTACGCTGCACGGCGCCCGCAAAGGCTCGCTGATTGACGCTATCGATCGTACGCTGACCGCCCCGGGGGCCCGCCTTCTGGCCGCTCGTCTGGCGCGTCCCTCCATGGCGCTTGCCGAGATCCATGATCGCCTCGATGCGGCGCAGTTCTTTGTCGAACACCGGGCGCTCCGTGAGGCGGCGTGCGTTCAACTCAAAGCGGCGGGGGATCCCGTGCGCTGTCTGTCGCGCCTGCTGTTGGACCGGGGCGGGCCTCGCGATCTGGCGCAGCTCGCCCGGGCGCTCAGGGAAGGTGAAAGACTGATTTCCGTCTTCGCCCAATCGCCGCTGGTCCGCCCCCCTGTCGCCATGCAGGCGGCGTTGAGCGCTCTGTCTCTGGTTGACAAGCCGGAACTGGCGGCCCTGGTTCAGGATATCGAGCAGGCGCTGGCGGAGGCGCCGCCAATCTCATCGCGCGATGGCGGATTCGTGGCGCCGGGCTGGTTGGCGGCGCTGGATGAAACGCGCAGTCTGGCCGATGAGTCCCGACGCATCGTAGCAGGTTTGCAGGCCGCCTATGCCGAACAGAGCGGGGTCAGCGGGCTCAAGGTCAAGCATAATAATGTACTGGGCTATTTTATCGAGGTGGGCGCCCGAAATGCGAATGCGTTGATGGCCGATGACACGTTTACCCATCGCCAGACCATGGCCAGCACCGTGCGCTTTTCCACAGTGAAATTGAGGGAGCTGGAAGCCAAGATCGCGCAGGCGGGTGAACGAGCTCTGGCCATGGAACTTGAAATCTTTGAAGGCTTCCGCACCCGGGTCGGTGCTCAGGATGGGATCATCCGTCAGGCGGCTTTGGCGCTGGCCGTGCTTGACGTGGCGACAGCGACAGCGGGGTGGGCGGAAGAAACCGGGGCGGCGCGCCCTTTGATGGATGACAGTCTGGTTTTTGATGTTCAGAGCGGCAGACACCCGGTGGTTGAGCGTGCGCTGGAACGTTCGGGCGAGAGCCGGTTCACCCCCAATGCGTGCACGCTTGACGCATCAGGGGAAGTTGCGGCGCGATTGACACTGGTTACAGGACCAAACATGGCGGGCAAATCAACCTTTCTGCGCCAGAATGCCCTGATGGCGATTCTGGCTCAGGCGGGGTTTTACGTGCCGGCGAAATCGGCCCGGATCGGCTTGGTGGATCGGTTATTTTCACGGGTGGGTGCAGCTGATGACCTGTCGCGTGGTCGCTCCACATTTATGGCCGAGATGATCGAAACCGCAGCCATCCTCAATCAAGCCGGGCCCCGGGCGCTGGTGATCCTTGATGAAATCGGCCGGGGCACCGCTACATTCGATGGTTTGTCGATCGCCTGGGCGGCAGTGGAACATCTTCATGGAATCAATCAGTGCCGATCTCTGTTCTCCACCCATTATCACGAACTGACCCGGTTGGTGGACGAACTGGATGCAGCAGGCAATGTCTCGCTAAAGGCCAGGGAATGGGAAAACGATTTGATTTTTCTGCACGAGGTTCAACCCGGACCAGCGGACCGATCCTATGGTGTGGAGGTGGCCAAGCGAGCCGGTTTGCCCAAAGTGGCGGTGGCGCGCGCGCAGGATATTCTCGACCGGCTGGAAAATGATGGCGCACCCGCCGCCGCGCTTGCAGATTTGCCGCTATTTAGCGCCTCCGGCGTTGAGTCTGCCCCCGGACCCAGCCTTGTGGATGAACGTCTGAAAGCTATTGATCCAGACAGATTGACCCCGCGTGAGGCGCTCGATGCGCTCTACGCGTTGAAAGCCTTGTCGCAGGAGGATGGATAACGCCTTCCTGCTCAATGTCGTATGGTGGTTTCACCCGTGCAGTTTACGACTCTCCCCGCCAGTCTTGATGGTTTGCGTCTACGCGCAGAATTGGCCGATGCCGCCCGTGAAGGTTGGAATAAATCTACGGCGCGACAGGCTGGCATGACCCGGTTCAAGCGCTTTCTGGACAACGGGTTGACGCTTGCTTGCGCCCGACTGCAGGGATCGGGAGGCGGTATGGAGGCGGCGCGCACTTGGGCGGGCGTGATGGATGCTGCGGTGCGCGCTCTGGTTGATTGCATCGCCTCTGACTTTGTTGATGACGGGTTGGAAGGCTTGGCGCTGTGTGCGCTGGGCGGGTACGGCGCGGGCGAATTGGCGCCGCAGTCGGATGTAGACCTGGTGTTCCTGGTGTCCGATCCAGCCCCGGTCGGCGCCGAACCCATTGCCGCGCGCACGATCATGGCGCTGGGGGATGCCGGGCCGCAAGTGGGAGGCGGGACTGTCCGTACGCTGGCCGGTGCGCTGGCGC
>RKRX01000126.1 GCA_007571185.1 Oceanicaulis sp. | reverse complement strand
ATTTGGCATTTGTTTTGTCTGCGACTCGGAAATCTCCGGTTCGAGCGTCAGGAGGTGTTTCCTCGGAATCTTCATCGCCTTCAGTCAGAACCTGTCTCCAACGATCCTTGCAGCTCGACATCGCGCCAAGCATGGTCAGGCACGTATAGCCAGTTTCGGGGGTAGTCCGGTACGCTTCTTCGCGGGGCAATAGAAAATCTGGCCTCTGATTGTTCTGAGTTGCTGCACCGTGAACATAAGCTATCTCGCGTGCACGGAACACTGCTTCAAGATGATGTTTCAACGATTATCCCGTACGCCACGGTACACGTCCCTTTTGCCACGAGAGGCGAAAACCCCTTCACACCCGGTGATGAAAACGCCCAGAACGGTCACTTCCAAGCCCGGATGCGGGGAAGATTTCGCCATGAGTCGTGTACTTTGATGTCGATTATCTCTATATCTATCTCTATATCGCCGGAATCTCCGCCCGCGTCGAATATCTTATCAAGTTCAGTGGCTTTCACCGATTATCCCAACATTTCCACCGTCAGATTACCGTTGGAATATATGCAGATGCCGGCGGCGATTTCCATCGCCTTGCGGGCGATGACTTCAGCGTCGTCCTCGTACGCTTTCAACGCCCGTGCCGCCGACAAGGCGTAATTACCGCCTGAGCCGATGGCTGCAAGCCCATCCTCGGGTTCCAGCACATCTCCGCCACCGGTCAAGGTGAAGGTCTCGCCGGCATCCGCCACGATGAGCATGGCCTCCAGCCGCCGCATATACCGGTCAGTGCGCCAGTCTTTGGCCAGTTCCACACAGGCGCGGCGCAGCTGGGCGGGGTACTGTTCAAGCCTGGCTTCCAGCCGCTCAAACAGGGCGAAGGCGTCGGCGGTGGCCCCTGCAAATCCTGCAATGACCCGATCGTGGGCCAAGGGTCGGACTTTGCGAGCGGTGGATTTGACGATCGTATCGCCGATGGAGACCTGACCATCGCCTGCGATGATCACTTTTCCACCTTTGCGAACGCTGAGGATAGTGGTGCCGCGCCAACCGGGGAAAGCCTGTTGTGTTCCAACCATTTCAGCAGACCTCTTCAGGAGATTTGGAGAACTGGCCGCCCTTGCGATAGCGCATCAGATAACCCGGAGTGATCGCCTCAATGGTTTTCGGCTTGACGCCAAAAGCAGAGATATCACCCGGATTTTCATCGGTCAGACCGACCACATTATCCGATTTGAGCAAGATGACCTGATCCCGGGTCAGGAAAGGCTGTGCAAAGGGCAGCGCGCCTGTAATCTCACCGGCCAATCCCAATCCGGTCGCGGCAAGGAAAGGCACAGGGATAAGTACGCGCCTGCGTCCGATCACAGTCAGGATGAACGTCAGAATATCTTTGAAAGTGTAGATGCCCGACCCGCCCAGTTCGAAAGTGCGCCCGGCGAAGGCATCGTCGCTGATCGCCTTGAGCACACACTGGGCCACATCATCCACATAAACCGGTTGAAATCGGGTGCGTCCGCCGCCGATCAGGGGCAGGGCCGGGGCAAAACGCGCCATGTCAGCGAACCGGTTGAAGAACGCATCTTCGGGGCCGAACACAATGGAGGGACGCAAGATCACCGCCTCAGCGACGGCCTCGCGCACCGCTTGTTCGCCCAGCGCCTTGGTGCGGGCGTATCGGGACGGGCTGTGCGCACCCGCGCCGATGGCGGAAATGTGAACACATGTTCTGACGCCAGCCTCTGCGGCGCACCGTGCGACCATATCTGCGCCTTTGATCTGTAGAGATTGGAAGGATTGTTTTCCCCCCTCAGCCAAAAGGCCCACCAAATTGACCACCCCATCCGCACCGTCCACGGCGCGCCGGATAGAGTCCTCATAGCGCAGGTTGGCCTGAACAATTTGCACCTGCCCGACCGCGCCCATGGGTTTGAGCGCACAGGCCAGGTGCGGGCGGCGCGTGGCGGCGCGCACGCGATAACCGGCTTTGGCCAGACGACGCACCACATAACGGCCGATAAAACCCGAAGCGCCGAAAACAGTGATCATTTCATTGCGAATCGTCATGGTTCGTCTCAACCAAAGTTCGCGCATCCGCGCAGGCGCGGAAGCAAAAAGGATCTCCAGGCTGATAGACTGGAATCAGGGTCGATGTCCATGCACCCGCAATCGTGCAGCGCACGGAGCGTGCGGTCCCGTTTCCCCGGGCTTGACCGCCTGCAGCAGGAGGCGTTGACAGGGTGAAGCCTGCGCTGTATCACCCGCGCTCTTCACCGGCCCAGGTGGCGGAATTGGTAGACGCGCTGGCTTCAGGTGCCAGTTCCCGTAAGGGAGTGGAAGTTCGAGTCTTCTCCTGGGCACCAAGGCTGGGCGCCAAGACGCGCGACCATTTACGCGGTCTTGCCCAACGCGTTGAGGTCAGAGACAAGCGAGTGCGCATCGTTGGATCAAAACCCGGAGAATTAAAGCCCGAACTGCTGAAAACGATGCGCGCTGCAACTGAAGAAGACCCGGTGTCCATTGGCGCGCCCGGTTCTGCACCGGGATGGCGGTGAGAGAGGGATTCGAACCCTCGAGACGGTTGCCCGCCTACACGCGTTCCAGGCGTGCGCCTTCGACCACTCGGCCACCTCACCGCAAGGGAACCAATCCTAGTCAGCGGCGCCCGCCAGTCAAGCATCGGACTCCGTTGGGGTCCGCGCGAAAAAGCGGTAACAGGTTCTTGCCAGGGTCGGCGTGCGACCCCAAATCGAGAACATCCATACTCCTGGAACCCCGCGCCGTGTTTGACCGTTCGGGCGGCGTTTGCATGAAAGGCTGGCCATGTTCGATGTGAACAAGATACTCACCGCCCTCCAAACCGATCCTAACGCCCGGCGCACCGCCATGGCCAGCGGCGGTGGATTGGCGGCGGGCTTTGCGGCTTCCATGCTGATGGGCAAGTCTGGCCGCAAGATGGTCTCCAAGGCCGCCAAATACGGTGCAGTGGCTGCCATTGGTGGGCTGGCCTATCACGCCTGGAGAAAAAGCCAGCAGAACAAAACGGGTTCCACCTCTGCTATGCCGACGGAATACGAGGCCGCGCCACCCAATTCCAATTTCCTGCCGGCCCCCGCCGATGAAGCGGCGGTGCACGATTTGGGCAGAACGCTGGTGCGGGCGATGATTGCGGCGGCAAAGGCGGATGGCAAAATTGATGCTGATGAGAAAACGCGCATTTTCGAACGCCTTGAAGACATGGAACTGACCGCTGAAGACAAAGCCTTCGTGTTTGATGAACTTTCCACGCCGCTGGATATCCATGCCGTCGTGGCGGATGTGAAGACGCCTGAACATGCCGCTGAAATCTATGCTGCTTCCGTGGTGGCGATCGAAGCCGACACCGCTGTTGAGCGGGCTTATCTGGAGACGCTGGCGGCCCGGCTGGGGTTGGGTCCGGATCTGGTCACCGAAATCCACAAGACTGCTGGCGCTCAGCCAGCCCAGAAAAGTTCTGATTGAGGCATAATTGATGTCCTCCCTCAAAGGCAGGCTTTCATGCCATCCGTGCGGGTCTTCGCCGCGCTGGCGATCCAACGCGTCAACGGGGATGCGCCGTCCTCTATTGCGCCGGAAATTGATAGCCCAAGGATGGCGCAGGCTGCGACGAGTCAAACCGGCCGGATATGAATGCGCCGTCTCGCCCCTGAACTCACGCTGGATTGAGGAAAGACAAGTCCGATGAATCATCCCTTTCCCGACGCTGGTGCGCCTGCGCGCCCTGTCGTACCGATCACCGTGGCGCATGGTGACGGCATTGGTCCGGAAATCATGGAAGCCAGCTTGCGTGTCCTGAACGCCGCAGGCGCTGCGCTTGCCCCGGAAATCATTGAAATTGGAGAGAAAGTCTATCTCAATGGCGCCAGCGCCGGCATTGAAGACAGCGCTTGGGAATCTCTGCGGCGCACCAAAGTATTCTACAAGGCGCCGATCACCACCCCCCAGGGCGGAGGGTTCAAATCCCTCAATGTGACCGTGCGCAAATCGCTGGGCTTGTTCGCCAATGTGCGCCCGTGTGCGTCGCTCTCTCCACTTGTCGCCACCCACCATCCCGATATGGATGTGGTGATCGTGCGCGAGAACGAGGAAGACCTCTATGCGGGCATTGAGCACCGTCAAACCGATGACGTGGTGCAGTGCCTGAAGCTGATCTCGCGGCCAGGCTGTGAACGAATTGTGCGCTATGCGTTTGAGTATGCTCGCATCAATGGACGTAAGAAAGTGACCTGCCTGTCCAAGGACAACATCATGAAACTCACCGATGGACTCTTCCATCAGGTGTTTGATGAAATCGCGCGGGATTATCCTGACATACAGAATGATCACTGGATCATCGATATCGGCGCCGCGAAACTGGCGGTCGCGCCTGAACAATTCGATGTGATTGTCACCTCCAACCTGTATGGCGACATTATTTCCGACATAGCCGCCGAGGTCATCGGCTCAGTAGGTCTGGGCGGTTCGGCCAATATCGGCGAACACGGCGCTATGTTCGAAGCCATTCACGGCTCAGCGCCCATGATCGCCGGTCAGGGCGTCGCCAATCCATCGGGCCTGTTGCTGGCGGGTGTCCAGATGCTGGTCCATATCGGTCAGGCTGATATAGCCGGAAACATTCACAACGCCTGGCTGAAAACCCTTGAAGACGGCATCCACACCGGCGATATTGCATCGGAAGGTCTGACCCGGCGCACTGTCGGCACCTCTGACTTTGTCGAGGCTGTGATCGAGCGTTTGGGACAAACCCCGAACCGGTTCAAGTCTGCGGTCTATGACTCCAGCGTAGGGGCGGTGGAGATCGCGCCGTACAGGCGCAGGCAACGCCAGGCCAAAACCTTTGTAGGGGTGGATGTCTTTATAGACTTTCCCAACCCCGACGCTGACAGGCTGGCGATCCAACTTAACGCCGCAGCCGGCGACAGCCGGCTCAAGCTTGAGTTGATCACCAATCGCGGCGTGAAAGTCTGGCCTCAGGGCTTGCCGGAAACATTCCGCACCGATCATTGGCGCTGCCGTTTCATGCTCAAGGGTGAAGGCGGGGCTGCTGAGGTGATCGACCTGCTCACCCGCCTTGCCGGGGCAGGTGTGGAGTTCGTCAAGACCGAGCACTTGTACAAATTTGATGGAAAGCCGGGTTATTCGCTCGGTCAGGGGCAGTAACCTCCCTTCAAGCCCTCTCCATGATTGGGGGATTCTGGACGGATCAGGAACGTGGCATGCCTTGTGTCGCGCGGCCTGAGTTTGCCTGCACCTGTGCTTGGCCGTCAAACAGGTCGCCGAGGCATACTGAGAACCTGGATTGTGGCGCACAGACCCGGGGGCCTTTCTTTTTTCGTCCCGTTGTGCTCCGTTACGCTCTTTTACCCTCCGGGTTGAGATCGCCCAGTACATGGCGGATGCTTGCCTCTAGTTTACTATCCATGTTATCCATGTTACTCAGCCCCCGCTCTCATAGAGGTTCTACCCCAATGCACCACTCCGCCTCCGACATTAAAATGGACGGACTTCTCTTAATCTCCCTTGTAGAGGCCTATAGAGATCGTTCCATAGTGGACTTAGTCAAGTCCTCCCAAGCTCTGGGCAAGGCCGTCGACGACGGAGGCCCTGACCTTCCCCAGCTCTTAGCCACAACCAATCATCATCTCGAGCAGCTATCCACCTACCTAGGAAACATCACCCAGGTGATGAACCGAATGAACCTATCCGGACCAGACATAGACGACCTTTGCGCCAGAACCCGACTTGCTCTCATCAACCCAGCCTCGGAATACGCCCAATAGATTCTCTCCCATGGGTTCTCTCCCCATGACTCACCCAATCAAAATATGCTGTCCTTCTCACAACAATCTTTACTCTCTGAAGGGCTTAGCATACATAGACCTCAAGGGTGTCACCATCCCTTGCCCCCTTTTTAGACTTTGCCTGGGGCACGGCCATGATCGGCTTGATGAGATCAACCATGCCAACAAGACTGGCGGGGGTGTGAACGGGTCTGATGATGAGACGTATGTCTATGACAGTTCTGGCCGTTTAAGCAGCCGGACCACGCGCACCGGTCACAGTTTCAGCTAT
>RKRX01000009.1 GCA_007571185.1 Oceanicaulis sp. | reverse complement strand
GAGCCTTCAGGGGGAGCTGCGGTAAGGATGTGGGTCTGATAGTCGGTACAACCCTCGTCAACCATGCGTCGGCGCAGAGAATCAATAACCTTTGAACGCAGCACAAGGCGGTTGTGCAGGCTTTCCCGGCGCACGTCCACATAACGATGTTTGAGCCGCACCTCTTCAGACCAGTCCGGTTCACCGAATACCGGCAGCGGCAGTTCTTCCGCTTCAGATTGAATTGTGAGCTGTTCCACCAGCAATTCCACCTTGCCAGTGGGCAGATTAGGGTTCACCGTCTCTTCAGTGCGGGCCGCCACCTTACCGGTCACGGTTACAACGCTTTCCGCGCGCATACGTTCCAGGATGGCGAAATTTGGATTGTCCGGCTCTAGTACGCACTGGGTCAGACCATAATGATCACGCAGATCCACAAACAGCAGACCTCCATGGTCACGTTTGCGGTGTATCCAGCCTGACAGGCGCGCAGTTTCGCCAACTTGGGCGCTGTTCAGCTCTCCACAGGTATGGGTGCGATAGGCGTGCATAGAAAAATCGTCCGTATGTCATGAGGAGTCAGGGAGTGCTGGTAAGAGAATGTTTGGGTTCACCTGTCAAGCCTTGCAGCGCAGAAAGGGGCAGGCAAGCCTGTGCTCGGCGCTCGCAAAAACCCCTAAAGGATTTATGGTAGTTCGTCATGGAGTGGATCACTGATACTGAGTCCCTCACTCGGGCATGCACGGCACTGCGCCAGGCCGAGTTTGTAGCCATGGACACCGAGTTCATGCGTGAGCACGCCTTCTGGCCGCAGCTATGTCTGATCCAGGCTGCCAGCGGTGACCGGGAAGTGCTGATCGACCCGCTAGCCAAGGGCATTGATCTCGCCCCATTTTTCGATTTGCTGGCTGATGAACGTGTGATCAAGGTTTTCCATGCCTGTCGCCAGGATCTGGAGATATTCTTTCATGTCGCCGACGGGCTGATCCCCGCCCCTTTGTTTGACAGCCAGGTCGCGGCAATGGCGGTGGGGCTGGGCGATTCCATCTCCTATGACAATCTGGTGCGGACACTGACGAGGGTGAACCTTGACAAAGGCCCGCGCTTCACCGACTGGTCTCGTCGTCCACTATCAAAAAAGCAAAAAATCTATGCGCTGGCCGATGTGACCCACCTGCGCGATCTCTTCCCTGTGTTGCGCGAGAAACTGACCAGGACCGGTCGCGAAACATGGCTGGCTGAGGAAATGAAAACCCTTACCGATCCCGCCACCTATCAGATGTTGCCCGAGAACGCCTGGAAGCGCTTGAAGTTGCGCAAAACCACGCCTGAATGGTTGGCGGGCCTGAAAGCTGCTGCTGAATGGCGTGAACGCGAAGCCCAGACCCGCAATATCCCTCGTGCGCGCATCATCAAGGATGATGGTTTGTACGAGCTCGCCCAAGCCGCCCCCACAAGCCTTGAGGATCTTAGGGATATGCGTGCGCTGCCCAAAGGGTTCGAACGCTCCAGACCTGCCAAACGGTTGATGGATCTGATGGCCGAAGCCCTGGCCGATCCTGCCGTTTATGCGCCCAAAGTGGATAAACCTGCATCTATCCCGTCCAATCTGGGTCCGGCGATCGAAATGTTGAAAGTTCTCCTGAAAATGGTGGCCGGTCAGGAAGGCGTCGCTAGCCGTCTGATCGCCACCGTGTCGGACCTGGAAAAACTCGCAGCTGATCATGAAGCCGACATCCCCGCTCTCAAGGGTTGGCGGCGTCGGGTGTTTGGCGAGAAAGCTCTGGCCCTCACACGCGGCAAGTTGGCTCTGGTGCTGGAAAACGGCATGGTGGAAGCGGTTGAATTGGAATAGAGCCCACGATCCGGCAAGGTTTGGTCAGCCTGATGATATTCGCAAAGAAAGAATGGAGAAAATTGAATAGACAATGACCTACCTGAAGCCCTCCAAGGGATTGAGTCCAGAGGTGGCATCGAGCAGGTTTAGTCTGCCGCCCGATCGGAAGTTGCCTTCGGGCTTCTTCCATAATGAGAGCAATTGATCGTGCCCCTCAGGTTTTTGCACACTTCAGATTGGCAGATTGGCAAGGTGTATCGCTTTGTCGATGACGGTACGATGGGGCTGCTTCAGGAAGCACGGCTTGCAGCAATCACCCGGCTGGGTGAACTGGCGGGCGATCATGGCGCTTGTCATGTTTTGGTTGCTGGTGATGTCTACGACATGGAAGCCTTATCTCCACGTTCCCTGAATCAGCCGCTGGAACGTATGCGAAGCTTCGAGAAGGTAACCTGGCATCTCATGCCGGGAAACCATGACCCCCATCGGCCGCATGGTCTCTGGGATCAGCTGCAAAGAGGCACACCGGACAATGTGATCGTTCACCTTTCATCCGAGCCAAAACTTTTCGAAAGCGACGGCTTCGCTGTCCTTCCGGCGCCGCTCCGGTATAGACGGACACTTCAGGATCCCACAGCGTACATGGATGAAGCAGAGACCGCGGACGAAATGATCCGTATAGGTCTTGCGCACGGTACGGTCAGGCGCTTTGGTTCCGATGACAAAGATGTCCCGAATTACATCCATCCAGACAGGCCCAACTCGGCGGGGCTTGCTTATCTGGCTCTGGGTGATTGGCATGGCCAAAAGAGGATCAACGATAAGGTCTGGTATAGCGGCACACCTGAAACCGATGCGTTTGATGTTGAGGGAGGTGGACAGGCCCTTCTGGTTGAAATCGAGAATGCTGCCGCCACCCCCGTTGTGACATCGTTGGAGACCGGTCATTACCGATGGATGACATTCCACAAGCAGATCAACAGCTGCGAGGAGATAGATGCTCTTGTCTCGACCCTGCGTGGCAGTGAGGGTGACCTGACTCGGATTCTGGTCCGCCTTTGTGTCGAGGGGGCGGTTTCGCTTCAGGATCGGCAGTATTTTGAGGAACAGATCGTCAACCGGGTTTCAGCGGCTTTCTGTTATTTGGAGGTCGATGATGGGCAGCTCTTTCCGAGTCCGGGCAAAGAGGACCTCGATCGGATTGACCGGGGTGGTTTCGTGCGCGCCGCCGCTGATGTTCTGATGCAGAAAGCAGAGGACATGAGCGACCCCGATCAAGAGGTTGCTGCGTTGGCGCTCCAGCGACTGTATGTCGAGCACATGAAATTACAGATGAGGAGTCAATGAAAATTCGCTCCATCGCTATCAATCAGTTTAAGAAGTTCACGACGCCGATGTGTCTTGACGGTATCGGCGACGGCTTAAACATCGTCGTCGGTCCCAACGAAATGGGAAAATCAACATTGCTTGATGCGTTGCGCGCTGCGCTGTTCGAGAAATACGGTTCAAGAGCTCAACCGATCAAAGCGCTACAGAATGACCGGAACCAGGCTGCACCCGTCGTCGAGCTTGAATTTGCGGT
This sequence comes from Oceanicaulis sp., assembly GCA_007571185.1. GTDB lineage: Bacteria > Pseudomonadota > Alphaproteobacteria > Caulobacterales > Maricaulaceae > Oceanicaulis. The sequence goes on along the minus strand of RKRX01000009.1, from coordinate 2,724 downwards.
CGATGATGGGACTTATCGGATCAGGAAGCGGTTTTTGAAAAAACCATACGCCCACCTGTTCTGCTCGGACGGGCGAAAGCTAGAGGGTGATGAAGCGGAAGACGTGCTGCGCGATCTTCTAGGGTTTGGCGAACCTGGAAAGATGGGCGCAAAGCCCGAGACGCTCGGTATGTGGAACGTGCTCTGGGTCCAGCAAGGCCAGTCCTTCGGCGCGCTCGATCTTCCCGACAGTGCGCGTGCGAACCTGCACAACGCATTGGAATCGGAAGTCGGCGATGTTCTTGGCGGCAAACGCGGAAAAGCGTTGCCCGACACGGTTGATAAACAACTCTCCGAGCTTGTCACATCCACCAAAAAACCACGCGGAGACTACAAAAAGTTGATCGAAACGGTAGAGACTCTGTGTTCTGATCTCAAAGGGTTGGAAATCCGCCGTAGCGATCTCTCTGGGTTTTTAGAAGAGCTGGAAGCCGAGCAGGAAATACTCGCGCGCCTCTCATCTGGAGAGCAAGATCAGAAAGACAGGGAGGAATTAGGTGCCGCACGGACCCGACACGGTGAGCTTGCCAAGCTAGAAACACGCATTGAGGCCGCAGCAACAGAGGTTGAACTTGGAAAGCGTGATCTGAAACAAGCTGAAGATGCTCTTGCTGAGCGTCACACGCTGAGAAAGCAGATCACGACCGACGCTGAGGCGATGAAGGCGACGAAGGAGAAACTCGATGAGGTTCATGAGAAGGATCGGGAATTAAGGGAACGGGTCGCGGACCTCCGCAGAGATGCGAAAAAAGCCGAAAATGCTGTCACCGAATCGGACAAAGCCGTGTCGATGGCTCGCCGAATTCTCACTGCGGTTCAATGCAAAGACCGTATTCGCGAGCTTCAGCAGCGTTACGAGAAAGTTCATAAGGCCGAGAAAAAGCGGAAGAACGCCCAACAGGATGCGGCGGCCATTCTCGTGACCGCCGAGAATATTGAAACGATACGGGATGCCACGAAAACACTGGAAACCGCTCGCTCCCGCCTTTCCGCCGCCGCAACCATCGTGTCATTCCACATGTCTTCTGAACGACTATCCAGAATCAAGGTTGAGGGAGCGACGCTCGCTTCTGATCAGACGCGGGTTGAAGCGACCGAAGGAATGACGGTCACCATCCCCGATTATGGCGACATTTCTGTTCAACCTGCAATCAAGAACCGGGAAAAGCTCGTTACACAGCAGCGCAATGCAGATACCGCTCTCAAGGCTGCACTTGAAGAATGCGGCGCTGCATCGATTGATGCCGCTGAAGCCTTGTTTGTAAGGCGCGAGAAGCTTTTACACGATGCCGAACTTGCACGGCAGGAAGCCGCATTGTACGCGCTTACGACCGATGACGCCGCCGCCGGTGGAGAACCGCTAGCCGATCGTATTGCTGATCTGAAGGCAACTCTCGAACGGGAGCTGGCCGATCTTGGAGCCAAGAGCTTGCCATCCGAGAAAGAAGCCGAGCAGACTCTCACCTCCGCCCAAGATAGTGCTCAGGAAGCGAGGGATGATCAGACGGCAATACGGGCGGCGCTTACGGGGCCAGAAAAAGAGATGGACTGTATTCGGATCGAGCTAGGAAGTGTGAAAACACGACATGACGATGGGAAGGAACGTCTCGACAAGCTGAAGAAAGAACTGAACGAAGCCGAAGTACAGACTTCCGATGATGACCTTACGGCTATTATAGAGACCGCTCGAAAGGCGCTGGAAGATCGGGAGGAGTCTGTTTGTGAGCTTGAACGGCAGCGTGAGGGTGAAACACTGCCGCAACTTGAAGTGCGGGTTTCGCGGTTGGAGACAGCGTTACAGGAGCGTCGCGACAAGCGTTCTAGTCTGAGAGAGAAGTTTGCAGGGCTTCAGTCGCACATTGAAGCTCTTGAAGGCGCTGGCCTTGATGAGGCCATTCAGCATAAAAAACGCGAGATAAAGTTGGCTGAAAACAAACTGCAGCGCTATGAGCGCGAGGTATCGGTACTTTCTCTGTTGTTATCGACTCTGCGCTCCGCAGAAGCCAAGGCGAAAGAACGGTATCTCTCGCCGGTTCTAAGGAGGGTCCACCCCTACTTGCAATTCCTGTTTCCAGGCGCTGAGATCACGATTGACGAAAATCTGCATATTGTCGGTGTTATTCGTGAAGGCGGTTATGAAGAATCTTTCAAACACCTGAGCATGGGGACACAGGAGCAGATCGCTGTTCTCGTTCGTCTTGCCTTTGCCGAAATGATTACCGAACAAGGCTATCCCGCGACCGTTGTTCTGGATGATGCACTGGTGGTAACTGTCTAGATTGCTAAAGTTCTCATTTCCAATCCCCTGGGATCATCTTATCTAGATTTTACAGCTAACTGCTAATTGTGTGGGGGTAAGTAATGACAGCCATGGCTTGACTACAAATAGTACACTGTATGCCGACATGAACTCTATGCACCCATGTTTCCAAGTGTGGAAATACTACTCAGCGTTGCAAGGATTGTGTAAAACCCATGCAAAGCTTCAATCCCTAAATTCTAAGCAAGTGGTGGTGGTGTCATGAGGGAGATTTTTGTTCCAAAAATGGCCACTCTGAACTTTATCAGTAAACTCAAGTTTCCACTATTACAAACACTTAACACGCAAACTGGAGTGTGCAGGAGTTGCTTCCAACACCATATCTATATGGGCAAATCTACTTAGTATGTCAAGAAAAAACAACA
>RKRX01000078.1 GCA_007571185.1 Oceanicaulis sp. | reverse complement strand
GCTTCGGGAAGCACGAAGCGGGCTCCGGCATGGGTGAGCCTCAGCCGATCAATCTCTACATTCATGTCCACGGTGGTTGTTCCCGCCGCACCCAGCGTGGCCTCATAAAAACGCGCCACCTGACCGGAGGCTGGGCCGGTAAAGTTCCCAAACAAACCGTAGCTGTTATTGGGCACGAAGCCGGAATCACCAATGGAGAAACCGCTGGAAGGCGGTGTGTTCCGCCCGACCTCCGCTTGCGGCGATACCGGGGCGTCACTGTGCGCCCCGGCATCAGAACCTGACGCGAGATCTGCTATGAACGCCGGTTTGGGCAGAGCTGCGTTCCCGTCCACAACCGTCACCGAAACATCAGCGGCGCCGGGACTTGCCGCAATGTCAGCCAGAAACCCCGGCTTGGGCAGGGTCGCATCCCCGTCCACAACCGTTACCGCAACATCAGCGGTGGTCGAAACGTCAACACCTGGAACAACATTCACCCCGCCGCCGCCAACCTCATCGCGATCAGTGTTCTGGACTTGCAACTCGGCGGAGGGACGCGGATCCGTATCGATCGAAGTCACATCGGTATCGAAAATGGTTCCGAAGGTGAGATCACTGGGATAGAGACCACTCGCCTCTTCCAGAGTTTTCGGCGCGCCCGCCCACAGGCCATTTTTCAGTTCGCCATTCTCGTCCACATAGTAATATCCCGGGCTCAGTTCACGGGTCCAACGCGCAGAATCGGACCAGAGCCCGTCCCCGGCTGCAACGGAAGCGTAGACCATGGGATCCTGTTCCACAATCCAGTTCTGGAACTGAAACAGAGCTACATAATAGGAAATGTCGCCGTACAAACTGGTCAAGGGACTGAAAAGGCCCGGCACCCAGCCGCCCGACAGCACGCCGGCTACCAGCTCATGGCCATCAATGTTCACAAACAAGCCACCGCCGGAGTCCCCGCCCTGCGTGCCCGCCTCATTCTCAACCGCATCACCGGGAAACCAGTCAATATGGTTGCTAGCGGAAATAACAGAGGTGAGATCAAGAGTCGTAAGCGTGCTCGGCGCCGAATTACACACGATGCTATTTGAGCCAAACGTAATCCCTTGCAATTGCACGCCGTCCGGCCCAGCGCGGGAGCAGTCATCGGGATCCCGATTTGGACGGTCAAAATCCACGTGATAAAGCGGGTTCAGAACGCCAGACACAACAGGAAGAGCGGTCGATATGCCGAAGGCCGCTTCCAGGAACTGGTTCTGGGTGAACAAGCCGTCGAGCATGTTTCCACCCACCCGGCGCTTGAAATCAATACCCTGAGATATACCCAGACCGACACCGTTCGCACCGTAACCCACCATGGAGACCGGGGTGCTTTCCAAAATCGGAGAGAACAACATGCCATAGGTGGGAAGCCCGATCGCCGGCGTATCCAAAGTGATAAGGGCGATATCTCCCCCGGGAAAAGCGAACTCCGTGACTAGATCAAACGGCGTCTGAACCTGTAACGCGTTGTAAAAAAGCGCTTCGGGGCTGCTGGACCAGCCTTGGTCATTCACGCCGCGGGTTCGCCAGTCAAACCATGCCGATAAGTTGAAACTTGCAGGGTCGAAACCAACTCCTAGGGGCGTGCCACCCGTCGACGCACCATAGTCGTTTGCACGCAGGCCAGTTTCGCTCTGCATACAGTGCGCCGCGGTGATAATAGTACGTGCATTGATCAGCTGACCGGTGCAAAGCGAGAGATTGCCTTCATTGAACACTTGGCCGACCCCGGCCCAGACGTTGTCCACATCCACGGCGCCGTCAATGCCCACATCATCACGGACAGGCAAAGCCTGAGACGATCCCCCCCCCCCCAGCACCAAGGCCGTGACAGACACAGCGGCGAGCCAGTTTTTTTGCGAAATTCTGATATTGTGCATAAGTGTCCCCCAAATGATCTCAGCATGACGTGCAGGCTTTCGCCGCCTAGAACACGAATCACGCTCTTTGCCCAAGTGCTTCGTAACACTGTCCGTGATCCGTTCTCAACCCCCAATTACACACAAGGCATACGTTGGAACTTTTGTAATACAATAACCTGGTTCCATCCACGCTCAAAAATTGTGACTTTACTCCCTGCCACAGTCGCGCCGACCTTCCGGCGTGTAACCCTACAACAAGGGGAGATATCCATGTTCAAATCATTGGACATGCCCAGCGTATCAATCGCCGTTCTAGCGCTTGGCCTTGCCTCGTGCTCACCTGGAACAGACACCGGGAGCGGTTCGGGGGGCGCCACGGTTGTGCGCTATAACGCCAATCCGTTCCCGTCCACCTACGAACCGTTTGACTCCGGCGTCATACTGATTCGCGATGCAACGGTGTTCGACGGGATCGGTGGACGCTTGGAAAGCACTGATGTGCTCATTGAGGGTGGCCGCATCGCCCGAATCGGTCAAGACATGAACGTTCCTGAGGGTGCAAGTGTGATTGATGCAGCCGGGCGATTCATCACTCCGGGCGTCGTGGATATCCACTCTCATCTGGGTGTTTACCCTTCACCAGCAGTGAACGCGCACTCGGATGGCAATGAAATCACCAGTCCCGTCACCGCCGAGGTCTGGGCCGAGCATGGCGTCTGGCCGCAAGATCCCGGTTTTGACACCGCCCTAGCCTCCGGTGTAACCACCCTGCATGTCCTGCCAGGATCGGCCAATCTGTTTGGAGGGCGCGGCGTAACTCTGCGCAACACACCCTCGCGCACTGTGCAGGGCATGAAATTCCCTAACGCTCCCTACACGCTGAAAATGGCGTGTGGCGAAAACCCCAAGCGGGTGTACGGCAATCAGGGTCGCGCTCCAGGCTCACGCATGGGTAATGTGGCAGGCTATCGTGAAGCCTGGTCCCGCGCGGTGGAGTATCGTCGATCCTGGCGGGATTACTGGGAAGCCGCTGAAAACGGCGAAGATACCGATCCTCCCGCCCGCAACCTGGAACTAGACACGCTGATGGGTGTCCTGGACGGCGAAATCCTGGTGCAGATGCACTGTTATCGCGCTGATGAAATGGCCCAGATTCTTGACATGGCCAAAGAGTTTGGTTACCAGGTCACGACTTTCCATCATGCTGTTGAAGCCTACAAGATACCCGACCTGTTAGCGGCGGCGAACACCTGTGCCGCGGTCTGGGCGGACTGGGGCGGGTTCAAGATGGAAGCCTATGACTCCATTCGTGAAAATCTGCCGCTGACTCATGCTGGCGGCGCATGTGCAATGATCCACTCTGACAGCGATTTGGGCATTCAACGACTTAACCATGAAGTGGCCAAGGCTTTGTCTGACGGTCAGCGCATGGGTCTTGAGATCACCCGCGCCGAAGCTGTATCCTGGTTCACTGCCAACCCGGCTCGAGCGCTTGGTATTTTTGAAGAAACCGGTTCTATTGAAATCGGTAAGCGCGCCGACCTGGTTGTGTGGTCGGCCAACCCCTTCTCTAGCTATTCTCTGGCCGATAACGTCTTCATTGATGGGGCGCTGATGTATGATCGCGCCGACCCCGAACGCCGAACCATTCGCGATTTCATGCTCGGCCAACCCGGTGAAGGAGACTACTGATGCAAAAACTTGTCATCTCGCTGATGCTGATCACCATCGTGACGGGAGCCGTCAACGCGCAAACCATGGTCATCAATAATGGTCGGGTTGTCACCAATACCACCACCGGCGTGCTTGAGAATGGGGCCGTGGTCATTCGCGATGGCGTGATCGTCTCTGTAGGCGAATCCTACGATGGGAACGATGAAAGCGTCACTTTTTTCGATGCTCAAGGCGGGTGGATCACCCCGGGACTGTTTCACCCCCACACCCAGCTCGGTTTGATTGAAGTGGGGGCGGAAGGCGCCACCCGGGACACCGCGGCTGACAATTCCAGCTTCACAGCCGCCCTTGATGTGGCCGACGGTTTCAATCCCAACGGAACCCATATCGACAGCGCCCGCCTGGAGGGTGTGACCCGCTTTGCGGTGCATCCCTCGACCGGCTCGGCTATTGTAGCGGGGCGCGGGGCGCTGGCTGACTCCTCAGGCAACCCTGATAGCCTGTTCGCCGCCCGCCAGTTCATGTTGGTGGATATGTCCAGTTCAGGCGGCAGCACGGCAGGCGGTTCCCGAACGGCAGCCTGGGCGTTCTTGCGCGCCGCCATTGAGGATGCACGCTTTTATCCTGGCCGCTTCATGGCCCATCATGAAGGCGACGCCGTCGATCGTTATGACGCCGCCGCGCTTGTAGACGTGGTGCGTGGAAAAATGCCGCTGATCATGCAGATGGACCGGATGGCCGATCTGCGTCGCGCCATTGCATTCGCCGAAGACTACCCCGCCATCAGAGTGATTATCGCCGGTGGAGCGGAAGCCCATCTGGTTGCTGGTGAGCTTGTCGACTCCGGCATTCCGGTCATTTACGATCCTATGCGTAATCTTCCCGATAGCTTTGACACCCTCGCCTCCACCAATGAAGGCGCGGCGATCCTGCATAGCTTTGGGGTTCAAACGGCTTACACCACATTGGGTTCAGATCTGTATTTCAATCCGCGCCTTTTGGCTCAGCACGCTGGCATCGCCGTCGCGCACGGCGCACGATGGGATGATGCATTCCGTTCTATCACCCTGACCCCGGCCGAATTGTACGGTGTCGGTGACCGGTATGGCGCCCTGGCGCCGGACTATGCGGCTGATATTGTGGTTTGGGACGGTGATCCGCTGGAAGTGATGAGCGCACCTGTGTTGGTGGTCATTGATGGCGAACCTCAGAATCTGGACACTCGCCAGACCCGACTACGGGACCGATACGCTGAGATTGTACGCAACGGCCAGCAGGCTTACCGACATTGAAAACCGTTCTCCAAAGGCGCTTTTATGAAATTTAGGGTTGAATCTGTCATATGAACCGGTTATGGAATTTGGTATGGGTGACTTCCTATGGGAGTTATCATATCTTTCTAAACTTTCTGAAGGATTTGCAAATAAAATTGATCATGAAAATCAAAAATAGACAATCAAACTAAATGGGTTATAAGTATGATTACTGCTGGAATTGTAATATCAGGCATATTCGGGCTTTTCAAATAACAAAATCAACCGGTTACTAACAACCTTGTTTTTAGAAAAACTGAGAAATGGCACTCTGCGATATAATCCCCTTAGAACAAAGCGTCGCATGTGTTGACGCCGGTTGGAAGGAGCGCTCCCAGCCTCAATCGAAATGCAATCCCAGAGACATATGACGTTTGATGACCTTGGGCTGAGCCCTGCACTCCTTTCAGCCGTTGCTGACGCTGGCTACAAAACTCCCACGCCGATTCAGGCGGGCGCCATTCCTGTGGCGCTGACCGGTCGGGATGTGCTTGGCATCGCCCAAACGGGTACAGGCAAGACTGCATCCTTCGTCCTGCCAATGATTGAACGTCTGTCCCACAGCCGCGCCCGGGCCCGGATGCCGCGTTCTCTGGTGCTGGCGCCGACACGGGAACTGGCTGCCCAGGTTGCTGATAACATTAAGCTTTACGCCAAAAATCACAAACTCAGCATGGCGTTGCTCATTGGTGGGGTTTCCTTTGAACCGCAAAAGAAAATCCTCGACCACGGCGCAGATATTCTGATCGCCACTCCAGGACGTTTGCTTGACCATTTCGAGCGTGGCGGTTTGCTGCTGACCGGCATGGAGATCTTGGTGATCGACGAAGCAGATCGGATGCTGGATATGGGCTTTATCCCCGAGATTGAGCGAATCCTGAAACTCCTGCCACCACGGCGCCAGACTCTGTTCTTCTCCGCCACCATGCCTCCCGAGATCAAGCATCTAGTAGACACTTTTCTGAACAATCCTGAGCGTGTGGAAGTGGACCCTCCAGCTCAGACCGCCGATACCATAACCCAGTATCTAGGGCGGGTGTCCGACAACCAAGCCAAGACCAGGCGCGCTGCCTTGCGCGCGGCAATCAATCGCGAAAGCGTCAGGAACGGCATCATTTTCTGTAATCGCAAGCGTGATGTGGACATTGTCGCCCGCTCCCTAACCCGTCACAACCTGTCCGCAGCGCCGATCCATGGAGATTTGAGCCAAAGCCACCGCATGAAGACCCTCGAAGACTTCAAATCCGGTCGGTTGCGCCTCTTAGTGGCGTCTGACGTCGCCGCTCGCGGCCTCGATATTCCCGCTGTAAGCCATGTGTTCAACATGGACATCCCGCAT
>RKRX01000192.1 GCA_007571185.1 Oceanicaulis sp. | reverse complement strand
CTCCGGGCACGACAGATTGAGGCGGCTTGCGGCGACTGAAAAGTGACAGGCCGCGCCGCGGCGCGCGCGCAGGGGCGGGTTTGGGTGCTGCGGTTTCAGCTTGCGGGTCGGAGGCGATTGATGCCCCCGTGTTCGGGGCGCTCATTTCGCGAGCCAGGTGCTCACGACCTTTTGCTATAACGGGCTTGGCTGTCGGGTGAACTGTCTGACCGCCGGTGAAAGCGTCCAGAGCTGTCACCTCAGCAGGTGCGCTGACGGTGGGCGCTGACGACGGAACGGTGCTGGCGATCGGCATGGAAGAGGTCTCATCGACGCCCGCAGCGTCAGCGGTTCGACGGACCAGCGGTTCGACCTGACACTGTGGATGTGCCTCGTGCTCCCCCCCAGCCTGTTTGACGGCCAAACGGTGGAGCGAATTTTGAACCTCGGCGACCTCCGCGTCAACTCCGGTGGCCACGACCGAGACGCGGATCAAACCGTTCAGCTCCGGGTCAAAAGCTGAGCCCACGATGATATTGGCCTCGGGATCGACCTCTTTGCGGATTTCATTAGCGGCTTCATCGACCTCATACAGGGTCATATCCATACCGCCGGTGATGTTGATCAGCACGCCCTTGGCGCCCTTCATGGACACATCATCGAGCAGTGGATTGTTGATGGCGTTCTGTGCAGCCTCCACGGCGCGCTTCTCACCGGACGCTTCCCCTGTGCCCATCATCGCCTTACCCATCTCGTTCATCACGGTGCATACATCGGCGAAGTCGAGATTGATCAATCCGGGCATGACCATCAGATCGGTGATACCGCGCACACCCGAGTGCAACACCTGATCCGCCATGCTGAAAGCTTCCGCGAAAGTAGTCTTCTCGGTAGCGATACGAAACAAGTTCTGGTTCGGGACAATGATAAGCGTATCCACATGCTCCTGCAAACGCTTGATCCCGGCTTCAGCCAACTTCATTCGGCGAGCGCCCTCAAAATGGAATGGTTTTGTGACCACGCCCACGGTCAATATGCCCTGTTCGCGGGCGGCCCGGGCAATAACCGGAGCACCGCCGGTGCCGGTGCCGCCACCCATGCCAGCGGTGATGAAGACCATATGGGCGCCCTGGAAATGCTCAGTGATCTCGGTCAAGGAGTCTTCCGCCGCTTGTGCGCCCACGTCTGGACGCGCTCCGGCGCCCAACCCCTTGGTCATCACCGCACCCATCTGAATGCGGCGATCAGTGCCCGCGCGTTGAAGAGCCTGTGCATCCGTGTTGGCGACCAGAAAATCTACGCCCTCAAGCTGGGCGTCGATCATGTTATTGACCGCGTTGCCGCCGGCGCCGCCGACACCGCACACTAGGATACGAGGTTTGAGTTCAGTCGTTTCCGGTGCAAACAAGTTCAAAGGCATGGCGAAGCTCCATGGTGCAGAGTTAACGAATCATGTCTCCAGACTGCGCTCGCTTGTTTAACTGATGGTTAAGCGATCTTCGGAATCAGGGATGATTCCCATAAACTATCCCCACAGTTGCGATTGAGGCGGGTGCATAAGCGATCTTTCAAATCGGATTGGATAAGGTTGATCTTCTTTCAGAAGGAGAGGGCCATCCAAATCGACAAAGTCTGCATCCTGAGCCAAAATGAAGGCAGGGGCCATGGAAAGAGAACTGCTAACCATGCAGCCGACCATGATCTTTAACCCCTGTTTGATTGCCGCCCTCTTCAGGTGCAGGGCCTCCGTGAGCCCCCCCGTCTTGTCGAGTTTGATGTTGATCATATCATATTTCCCCAGGATGCCGGGGAGTGATGCGCGATCATGACAAGATTCGTCTGCACACAGCGCGAACCGGAACTGGCCAGCTTTCAGGCCCTCATCATGACCTGCTCGCAAGGGTTGTTCGACAACGTCAACCTGATAGCGCTCAAAATGCGGCGCCATTTGAAGAAATTGTTCCAATGTCCAGGCCTCGTTCGCATCAATGATGAGTTTTGAGTCTGGTGCGCTATGCCGAACGGCCCTCAATCTTCCAAGATCATCAGGCGATCCAAATTTGATTTTTAGGATTGGACGCATCGCTTCGCGTCGCGCGCGCGCGCCCATTCTCTCTTCACTGTCGTAAGAGAGCGTGAAGGCGGTTTCCAAAGGTTTGAGCCGACTTGTGAAGTCGGAAGCGCCCGCCTTGGCCTGCAAGTCCCAAAGCGCGCAATCAACGGCATTGCGGGCGGCGCCTGGCGGCAGAAGCTGCTGTAGCCGAGCTCTTGAAAGACCTCGTTCGATGGTGTCAGCAAGGCTTTCGATGTGCCCGGCAACTGACGATACGGTCTCGCCATAGCGAGCATAGGGGACACATTCACCGCGCCCGATACCGTTCGGTGTGCTGAGCGTAACGCAAACCGTTTCGGCCTCATCTTTTGAGCCTCTTGAGATGGTGAATGTTTCCATGAGCGGAAACGCCACACAGTTGACTGACAGCAAGCCGGCGAATTCATCGGAGCTGTTCAACGATCAGATACCTCTAAAAAACCAGGCCAGTCGTTTGACGTGGCGTCGTGGAAAATAAACAGCTTGGTATTGCTTACAAAACAAGTCAGGAATCCTTCTCATCTCCTCTTATCCAGAATCGGAGTCTATTGTAGCCTTTATCGTGGTGCTCTTCACCGCTTCGCCGCAACGGTTGCAACCATGTCACTCACCGGGGACCGTAGAGTCCTTGATTCTCACACAAAGACTTGGGTGGATCACGCCCCGGTCGCCCTGCGCCCTTATCTGCGACTGGCTCGGTATGATCGACCGGTGGGGTTCTGGCTTCTGGCCATTCCGTGCTGGCAGGGATTGACGCTGGCGACCATCACCACCGGGTTGGACTGGTCTGTGCTCTATTGGGTAATGCTTTTCGGCCTGGGTGCAGTGGCTATGCGTGGGGCAGGCTGTATCTATAACGATATTGTCGACCGCGACCTGGATGTTCAGGTAACCCGCACCGCCAACCGCCCTCTGGCGGCAGGTACGCTGACGCTTAAACAAGCCTGGATATTCCTTTTCGCCAATTGTGGGGTAGGCCTGCTGGTCCTGGTGCAGTTGCCCCGGCCAGCTATTCTCACGTCCTTGGTGGCTGTGGGATTGGTGGCCGCCTATCCTTTCATGAAACGCATCACCTGGTGGCCTCAGGCTTGGCTAGGTTTAACCTTCAACTGGGGCGTACCGGTCGCCGGCGCCACGGTTTTGGGTTCACCCTTCGCCCCGGAAATCATCCTGTTATACGGCTCGGCCCTGTTTTGGACCTTGGGCTATGATACGATCTACGCCTGCCAGGACATGGAAGATGACGCACTGATAGGGGTGAAATCCTCTGCTCAGGCGCTGGGCGATCATCTGGTGAGCGGCGTGCGCGTGTTTTATCTGATCAGTATTGCGTTGGCTCTGGCATCCGGCGTGCTCGCAGGTGCGACTCTGTTCTTCGCGATCGGTTTTGCTATCTACGCCGCACATCTTCTTGCTCAGACCCGCAAGCTCGACCCTGAGAAAGGGGCAGATTGTCTGAAACGGTTCAAGGCCAATCGAATTACCGGGTTAATTCTGACGGCCGCCTTCGTGCTCGGCGGGATGTGACACATAAAGCGCTCACCACCGTGTGACTGGCTTCCAGCTCTGTTTGTGCTAACTTTCGTACCGATCCCAGTATGGAGGATTTACGCGATGATCGATGTCGGCCGTCGCCTGTTTTTGGGCTCAGGGTTCGCCCTGCTTGCCAGTCCTGCACTGAGCCCCAGTCTTGCACTGAGTCAGAGTGATGTGGACGGGGTTGATGCGGTGCTGTTTGACCATCCCGATCTGACGCCCTGGGGAGAAGAAGACGTGGATTATCGCAGCCTGACCGATGTCCAATGGCGAGACAGGCTCAATGCTTTGCAATATCGCATCCTGCGCCGGGAAGGCACTGAACGCCCCGGCTCCAGCCCACTGAATCGTGAACATCGGGATGGAATCTTCGCCTGTGCTGGCTGCGGTTTGCCCCTGTTCAGCTCCGAAACCAAGTATGAGAGCGGCACCGGTTGGCCCAGTTTTTGGGCCCCCATCCGCGGCGCGGTAGCCACCAAACCCGATTACAGGTTATGGACTCCACGTACAGAGTATCACTGTGCCCGGTGCGAAGGCCACCAGGGCCACGTGTTCAATGATGGCCCTCAGCCGACCCGTCAACGCTGGTGCAATAATGGCGGCTCGCTGGTTTTCGCTGCGCGTTCAGAAGCGGTCTGACCGCAGATCACGAAAACCACAGCCCATCCATCGCCGGAGTGTAGGTACAGACCGTGCATTCTGATTCGGCAGGCAGGATATGCCGGATTGTTTTCACATCTGAATGAATCGGGGCGTAAATCAGTCATGGTTCGTGTACGCACTGTTGATCGGCGGCTCTTTCTTCTGATAGAAATTGCGGCCCGATGCTTAAGCCGAGAGGCGGATGTCCGATTGCGTGTGGAAGCTGGGGTCACCGCCAGCCAGTCTGCGGTGCTGTTTTTGTTATTGCAGCGAGGGGAGCGGCGCCTGAGTTCGATTGGTGCAATGTTGGCGCTAAGCGCACCTGCCGTCACGGGTCTTGTCAATCGCATGCAGAGCGCCGGCTTGGTGGTCAAGCGTAAGGATCCGCAGGATCGTCGCGGCGTCCTGGTGGATTTGTCAGAAACAGGTCGAGGGGCTGCGGAAGCAGCGAATCGGGTACTGCGCAACCTGAACGCCGGACTGGATGAGCAGCTGGGCGAGGACAAGGCTGGCGTGGTCTGTGACGTGTTGACACAGTTGGTTCTGAGCAAGAATGGTTGAATCCGCCGATGAGAACGAATGGTCAGTTAGACTATTCAGGGATGATTTAGCGACCGACCTGATCTCAGTACGGCGCCCCAGGCAAGACCCTTTCACATAATTCCTTGCCCTGTCTGGATGAAAATTCATGCGTCTGGCCTTTCACGCTTCCGACAGAGATGACGCTCAGGCCGCCAAAGCAGAGCTGATCAAGGTGTATGGCGAGGCGGAGCTGCTCGACGCCGACGTACTGATTGCACTGGGTGGGGATGGTGTCATGCTTGACTCTCTGCACATGGTGATGGGACGCAACATCCCGGTCTTCGGCATGAATTTCGGCTCGGTGGGTTTTTTGATGAATGAGCCTTGCGTAGAGGATATTCCCGAACGCTTGCAGCAGGCCGAGCGAGCGGAGATCCATCCGCTGCGTGCTCTCGTGCGCGATATGCAGGGACGCACCTTTGAGGCTCTGGCGATCAACGAAATCTCGCTGTTGCGTGAAACGCGCCAGACCGCCAAAATCCGTATTTCCGTGGATGACAATCCCCGGCTTGAGGAACTGGCTGCAGATGGGGTTCTGCTCGCGACGCCTGCTGGATCCACCGCCTATAATTTCTCCGCTCACGGCCCGATCCTGCCGCTGGATGCGACCTTACTGGCATTAACGCCTATCAGCGCCTTCCGCCCGCGCCGCTGGCGCGGCGCCTTGCTGCGTCAATCCTCTGTGGTGCGCCTTGATATTCTCGAACCGCAAAAACGCCCGGTCGCCATGGTGGCTGACAATAAGGAATTCCGGGATGTGGAGACCGTGACCGTTCGCCAGTCGCCAAAACACACCCTGACTATGTTGTTTGACCGGGGCCGTGCCCTTGATGAACGGATTCTTCTGGAACAATTCATAACCTGACGCTTCACTGCACGATCTCTTCCGAAAGGCATTGCGTATTATGGGTGCGGAGATCAGTAGGATAGTTTGAAACCGACAAGCAGAGAAAAATTATCGCGCACCCTACCGTAGGCAGGACACGCTTGGGGGTTTTGGCAGTCATGCTCACGGGTTTTGCCAACGCTCGGACTGTGAACCTCACTCATCTGGTTTATTATAGGCACTCGTAAACGATCGCCTTATGAAACCCCACCTCCGGTCTGAAGCGCAACGCTGGGCCGTTTCAGCGGCGGAGCAGGTGGTGGAGGAAATACTGAAAAACATTACAGGCGCCGAGTAAATATCAGCTTCTGGAAGGCTCACGCCTCTCAAGGCGTCAGTCAATTCGTCCCTGTCTGTTCCAACTCGTTACGTCGATCCGGCCCGCGACGGCGGCGGTGATGAGGGCGGCGCGGAACTCCTTCAGAAGATCAATGGAGTGCTGTGTCTTCTCAATGATCTTGTCAATGCGGGTCGTCTCGCGGTCGAGGGAATCTGCAATGGTTTTCTGGGTTTTGTATTCCAGTTCTGGGAACGGTGTGAC
>RKRX01000142.1 GCA_007571185.1 Oceanicaulis sp. | reverse complement strand
TGAGGGCTGGCGGAGAGGACGGGGCGGACGCTCGGAGGGAAGCGAGGGTGGGTGGCGGGCGGGGGGTGGTTGTCCGCGCACATACCCGTATCGGCGGGCGCGCGAGAGTAGAGTGTGGGCGGATTGGGGCGCGCTGCGGGAGGTCCTCCGGGGGGGGTGGGGGAGAAGCGGGGTTTGGGATTGCTTATGAAGAAGGTGAAGTCTTCACCATGCCGCATCTGGGGCGTGTGGTCATTGAGGATGAAGTTACATTGGGGGCGAATACCACCATAGATCGGGGCATGCTGACAGATACCCATCTGGGCAAGGGCGCGCGCATCGATAATCTTTGTCATATTGGTCATAACGTGGATGTAGGCGCCTATGCTGTCATGGCGGCGTTCGCAGGCATCTCGGGCAGCACGGTTATTGGCGCCGGTGCGCGGTTCGGTGGCCGTGTGGGTGTGGCGGACCATCTCAAGATCGGTGAGGGCGCCCGTTTGGCGGCGGATGCCGCCGTCATGAAGGATGTGCCATCAGGGGAAACCTGGGCGGGTTCCCCCGCACAGCCGATTCAAAGTTTCATGCGGGAAACTGCCTGGTTGCGCCGCACCGTGGCGCGCGAGAGCAAGTCTCGCAGGAAGGGTGAGGCATGAGCAACGACAACCAGACCATCGGTCCTGATGAAATCCTGCGTCGGTTGCCCCATCGCTATCCGTTCCTTCTGGTGGATCGGGCTGAAGCCTATATGCCTGGAAAATCCATCGTCGGATTCAAATGCGTTTCTGCTGCAGAACCGCACTTTCAGGGCCATTTCCCTGAAAACCCGGTCATGCCTGGTGTGTTGATCATTGAGGCCATGGCTCAGACCGGCGCGATTCTGATGTCGAAAACCCTTGATGCGGATATCTCCAACACTGTGATTTATTTCATGGGTGTTGAACAAGCCAAGTTCCGCCGTCCGGTGCGTCCTGGTGATATTCTCGAAATACCGGTCGAGGTAACCGCCAATCGACGCGGCGTCTTCAAATTTAAGGGTGAGGCCCGGGTTAATGGCGTCAAATGTGCCGATGCCATCTTTTCGGCGACTTCCGCCTCGCGCGAAATTTGATGGAGTCCTCCATGAACACTGAGATTCATCCCTCTGCTCTGGTTGATCCTGGCGCAGAGCTGGGTGAGGGGGTTCAGATCGGACCGTTTTGCGTTATCGGCGCCAACGTGAAGATAGGTGACAGAACCCGGCTGCTCTCTCACGTGATCATCTCCGGTAATGTCAACCTGGGCGTCGAGTGTGTGCTGCACCCTTTCGTGGTGATCGGGGAACCGCCGCAGGACGTCAAATTCGCAGGCGGTGATGTGAAGCTGATCGTGGGAGATCGCAATGTGCTGCGCGAGCACGCGACCATGCATAGGGGTACAGAAAACGCCAAAGGTGTCACCCGTGTGGGATCAGATAATTTTTTTATGGTCGGCGCGCATGTGGCCCATGACTGCACAGTGGGTGATCATGTCGTCTTTGCCAATAACGCGACGCTGGGTGGAGATTCCAGCGTCGATGATTATGTGGTTATGGGCGGATTGTCCGCGCTTCACCAGCAGTGTCGGATCGGTAAATACGCTTTTATCGGCGGATGCGCGCCGGTGACCGGTGATGTCATTCCCTATGGCATGGTGGATAATCTGGGCTCGCTGGCCGGGTTGAACCTCGTGGGTCTCAAGCGTCGTGGTTTTGCACGCGATGTGATTCATGACCTGCGTACCGCATATCGCCTGGTTTTTACCAATAAAGATCCGTTCAGTGAACGGGTTGAAGATGCTGCGCGATTGTTTGAGGCGCGTGAGGAAGTGATGGATATCGTCAGATTCATCCGCGCACCGGCCTTGCGTCCATTGTGTCTGCCAGAAAGGCGTTAGGCGTGTCGCGAGCTTACGAACGTCTAGGGTTGATTGCAGGTGGGGGTGATTTACCGGTTTATGTAGCTGAATCCGCCCAGTCGGACGATCGGTTGGCTTGTGTGATCGCACTTCAGGGATTTGCGGATACAAGCCGGTATGACAGTCCAGTGGTGCGGGGGTTGGCGCAGCTGGGACAGGTAATCAAGGATCTCAAGCAGGCTCGATGCGATGCAGTTTGCTTTGCCGGCATTGTCAAACGGCCTGACTTTTCTGTGCTCAAGCCTGATCTCAAGGGCATGGCTTTTCTGCCCGGCGCGCTGGCGGCGGCGGCGCAGGGTGATGACGCCTTGCTGCGCGCTATTGTAAGTTTTTTTGAAAAGGAAGGTTTCATCGTAATTGGCGCCAACGACATCGCCGATCAGCTTTTGGTCAAACCCGGTGTCTTGGGGCGTCTGTCCCCTACAGGCAGCGTTCTGACCGATGGGGCGAAAGCTTTACAAATTGCCGGTGCGATCGGCGCTGAAGATATTGGTCAAGGCGCAGTGGTGTGTGACGGGTTGGTTCTGGCGGTTGAAGCGCAGGAGGGCACAGATCCCATGCTAGAGCGTGTGGGCGCTCTGCCACAGCAATTACGCGGCATGCCGGGTGCGCGCAAGGGTGTCTTGGCCAAGCGTCCCAAACCTGGTCAAGAGTGCCGTGTGGATCTTCCGGTGATCGGGGTATCTACAATCAAGGCCGCAGCCCGAGCTGGATTGGCGGGAATTGTCATCCCTGCCGGCGCAGCACTGGTCCTGGGGCGGTCGGCGGTGGTCGAGGCGGCTGACGCCGCCGGGATCGCGATCTGGGCAGTGGAGTTGGAAGGTAAAGCTGGACGTGAAGGCAAGCGCTGAGACAGCATGGATATATCCCCCGCGGATTTTTCTGGTGGCGGCCGAGCCTTCCGGGGATGCACTTGCCGGTGATCTGATTGATGCCTTGTGCGTGATGAGACCCGATGTGAAAATTGCCGGCGTGGGTGGGTCCGAGATGGCGCGACGTGGGGTGGTATCCGCCTTTGATATCACCGAACTTTCAGTCTTTGGTCTGTTTGATGGTTTGAAAATTATCGATCTGGTGCACCGGCGTGCCGAGGAAATTTCCCGGGCGGCGGCGGCATTTGAAGCCGATGCAGTGGTGTTGATCGACTCTTGGGGGTTCATGTTGCGAGCGGCGTGGAGGCTGCGCGCCGCGATACCCGACACCCCACTGATCAAATATGTGGCGCCGCAAGTTTTTGCCGCTCGTCGCGAACGCGCCAGGGTTGCCGCCGACACTTTCGATCATCTGCTAGCGATCCATCCTTTCGATGCGCCATACTTCACCAAGCATGGCATGGATGTGACTTTTGTAGGCAACCCGGTGCTGGAACGCGATCTGTGCGGGGATGGCGCCGGATTTCGGACGCGTCATGCAATCACCACCGATGAACCTGTGCTCCTGGTGCTGTTCGGCAGTCGGAAGTCAGAATTGATCCGGCTCTTTCCCAGGTTTGCAGACGCCGCGCACAGGCTGAAGGCAAGGTATCCAGAGCTCAAACTGGTCACCACGCTTGCGCCCGCTATTGCAGATCAGGCGAAAAATATGATTGCGGCCAAACCTGCGTTTGCAGATTTGATTATTGCTGACGGCACAGAACGTCAGGATGCGTTCAACGCCGCAGACGTCGCTTTGGCCTGTTCAGGCACTGTGACATTGGAGCTTGCACGTTTGGGTGTGCCAACTGTGGCCGCTTATCGGTTGGGCTGGTTAGCTTGGTTCGCGGCGCGTTTTTTCCTGATGAAGTCGAAATACATCTCACTTGTCAATATTGCCGCCGATGAGATGCTGATCCCCGAGTGCATTCAAACCCGGTGCCGAAGCAGTATTCTGGCTGACAGCGTGGGGAAGTTTCTTGATGACCCGGATTGGCGAGCGAGGCTCTCTCGACGTTTGATCAAGACCACCGGTCACATGCGTGGCGAGGGCGATTCACCTGCACACAATGCCGCCAAAGTGGTCCTGAAACTTGCCCGATCGCGGGTTTGATGTTCAAAGACCATACAGAGTTATGACGGGATATGATGACGAATCTCCGAGATTTTTTCTGTCAACCCCTCTATCCTCTTGCGGCCCCCCGCTATCCGTCGTTCGAGATCGCTGATAGTTTGCACCACGTCACTGTCGCCGTCTTGTGCAACAATGCATTCCCCGTCTGGCCCTTCAAAGTCCAAGGCTCGAAGTGTCAGGACAAGATCATCTCGGTTTCGAAAGGGACCATGCTTCCATATGTCATGCCACATTTCTTGCTTAAACGACAGTTGCTCACCGGGCTCAATCCCGCCAGGAACCTTGAGGGTGATCAAATCTTCGACCCATGGAGTTGAGCGACCTGGTGTCTCAAGGATAGCGTCAATATAAACTTTACGTATAGGGATAGGTGTATTGTTGGTGATCTGGTAACTGAGGCATGCAAAGCCACCATCTTCAGGATAGGAGTACCGTGCTTGACCGATTGAAATTTGTCCAATCATCGTCTTGGCCAAATCTATTTGGATTTCTCCCTCGATGGATTTCGCAAACGTCTCATTCAGTTCTGCTTCATTTTCTAGAATACGTCCTTTTAGAGCGGTTAATTGGGATTCCAGCCGAGATAATACCCGCTTATCTGCATCGATCATGATTTCGCTAGCGGTTTTGCCATCAAGATAAGATGTCACTGCGTCGAGATAGAACTCAGGATTTGCGTCAAACCTCGCTTTAAGTACCTGCGTGATCAATCTGCCCCAAGCTTCCTCGTTGATAAATCTATCAAGATTGATTTCTCTGTCATGGTTTATGAAGGGTGCATACATCAGTTCGTATACGGCGGCCTCAAAGCGCTCACGATCTTCCTCGGCGATGTGCGCTCGGATTGTCTCAAGGCTTCTGTCGAAAGCAGCTTGGCTGCTCGTATCAACGGTTGCTGTTGCAAGAATGTTGTGTGTCATGGGAAGCTCCGCTTAGTGTTGAAAACCGCCTGAGCGGCGCCGCTTGGCGAGACCTTATGCAGCATTGGCGATGAGGTCAAAAGCTGTGGCTTTGGAGCTTGTCGGATGAGCACGATTCTGAAAGGCAACGCCAGATAATCCTGGGGATACTTCAGCGTTTGTTGATCGGGGGCGTCGAACTGGTGAAAGCTTGGCGCAGACGGCTGATCTTTTGGCTTGGATCCTCGATCATTTATGACGGGATACGATGACGAATTTCCGAGATTTGCTCCGTCAACCCCTCTATCCTCTTACGGTCTTCTGCTATGTGTCGTTCTAGATCGCTGGTAGTTTGCACCAAGTCACTGTCACCACCTTGTGCAACGATGCGTTCTCCGTCCGGCCCTTTGAAGTCTGAGACTCGAAGTGTCAGGACAAGATCATCTCGGTTTGCAAAAACGTATCCATCTGCTTCTCCCTCCCATTCACTTGCATACGTTTCCAAATTAATCAACCGTTGCTCATTGGGCTCAAGCCCGCCGGGAAACTTGCAGGTGATCGAATCTTTGATCCACGGGATTGAACGACCCGGTGTTTTAAGTATGCCATCAATATAGATTTTACGTATAGGAATAGATGTATTGTTGGTGATTCGGAAATTGAGGTATGCAGTAGAAAAAGATTTATCATAGGAGTACTGTGCTTGGTCTATTAAAATTTGTTCAACTATCATCCTAGATGCAGTCATTCGGATATCTTCCCTGACTTTCTCTGCAAGCACTTTATTCAATTTCGTTTCGTTTGATAGAATACGTTTCTGTAAAGCAGTTGTTTCACGCTCTAACCAGGACAGTATGCATTTATCTGCATTGATCATGATTTCATGAGCTGTTTTACCATCAAAATAAGATTTCACCACGTCGAGATAAATCTCAGGATTTGCAGCGAACTGTGTTTTGATCACCTGCATGGAAAATTTGTCCAAGACTTCATCGTTGATCGATTTATCAAGATTGATTTTCTTACCATTGTTTATGAAGGGTGCATACATTAGTTCTTCTACAGCGGCCTCAAAGCGCTCACGATCTTCCTCAGCGACGTGCATTCGAATTTCATCAAGGCTTTTGACAAAAGCAGCTTGGCTGCTCGTGTCAACTGTTGTTGTGGGAAGAATATTGTGTGTCATGGAAAGCTCCGCTTAATGCTGAAAACCGCCTGAGCGACGCCGCTCAACGGAACTTTGTACAGCATTGGTGATGAGGTCACAAGCTGTGGCTTTCGAGCTGAGCATCCTTCAATTGGTCCAAACCTCCCAGAGTTTGGGGATTTTGGCGTAGCCAGCGAGACATCTCCAGATGACGCGGAGCCCGGCTTTGAAGAGCGAGCATAAGAACCTTGGGGCTTTTCGGACCTCCTTTTTCGCCG
>RKRX01000070.1 GCA_007571185.1 Oceanicaulis sp. | reverse complement strand
GGCGATCACATCCAGCGGCGCCGCATTCGGGCGCATGCCGACCCTGGAAAAGGGCGCCCAAGAGGTTGCCGGCCGTGAGATTTGACCCATGGCGCCAATGATCAGACCGGTTTCTTCGGCAGTTTCTCGTAACACAGCCGCCATCGCCGCACGCGCACGGCGTTCGGTCATGACCTTGGTCATCACCGCAAGTGTGGTTTCATTGGGTTCTTCCACCAGAGGCGCGTAGTGGTCGCCGCGATCCACGCACCCGCCGGGGAAAACATATTTTCGGGGCATGAACACATGATTGCTGGAGCGTCGCCCAAACAGCAATTCCACCTCGCTAGCAGCGCCGTGGCGGCGTAGCAATAGCGAGGCCGCCAGCCTGGGGCGCTGGCGAGGAATGGAAGCATCAGCGTTTGCGGCGGGCATGTCTGTTCTTTGGGCGCAGACCGTTGCGGCGCCTGTGCCTGTCGTGTGACCGGTTGTGGTCCTTGGGTGGGCGCCCCGGCTCTGGGGCGGTCAAAATATCCAGCAACAACCCGCCCGTCACAGGCATGGCTTCATCCAGGCGCACCGTGACCGGCATGCCCAGCCGATAGGTGTCGCCGCTGGACTGACCCGCAAGTGTATGGGCGCTTGCATCATGAACGAAGTATTCGTCTGATCCCAGACGGGAAACCGGGCACAATCCGTCGGCGCCGGTTTCGAGAAGACGCACGAAGAGGCCAAAACGGGTGACGCCGGTGATCCGTCCCTGAAACTCACCGCCCACCCGTTCAGATAGCCAGGCGGCGATGAACCGGTCTGTCGCATCGCGTTCAGCCGCCATGGCGCGCCGCTCACTTTGGGTGACGTCTTCTGCAATTTTGTCCAACTGGCTGCGTTCGGATCCCGTCTGTCCGTCTGCGCCGAGAGTACAGGCCCGAATCAGGGCCCGGTGCACGGTCAGGTCGGCATAACGCCGGATCGGTGAGGTGAAATGGGCATATCGGGGAAGATTCAACCCGAAATGGCCGATATTATCGGTCTCATAAACAGCCTGAGATTGGCTGCGCAGCACCGCCTCGTTGACGGTTTCATGGTGGTCTGTGTCGCGCGCTTTCTTCAGAACAGTGTTGAATCGGGCGGGGGTGGGACGTTCGCCCCGGGTCCATTTCAACCCCAGGGTGGGTAGAAAATCGCTTAGTGTTCTGATCTTTTCAGAGTCCGGCTCGTCATGGACCCGGTAGATCAGGGGGCTGTTTTCCGCTTCCAGAGCCGTTGCGGCGGTTACATTGGCCTGGATCATCATCTCTTCGATAAGCCTGTGCGCATCAAAACGTTGGCGCAGATGCACGCCCTGAACCTGGCCGTCTTCGCCTATGACGATCTTGCGTTCGGGGGCGTCGATTTCCAACGGTTCACGGCGCGCCCGAGCCTGCCGCAATGTTTCATAAGCGCCCCAGAGCGGCTTGAGCACGTTTTCGAGCAGAGTTTTCGCCTTGCCTTTGCCCGTGCCGTCAATGGCGGCCTGCGCCTCTTCATAGGTCAGTCTGGCGGCCGATTTCATCCAGCCGCGAATGAAGCGATAACCGATCCGGTCACCGTTTCTGTCGAAAATCATGCGCACGGCGAGACAGGGCCGTTCCTCATTCTCACGCAGCGAACACAGATCATTGGATAACCGTTCGGGCAGCATGGGAACGACCCGATCGGGCAGATAGACGGACACTCCGCGTTTGCGAGCCCCTTTGTCCAGTACGCTGTCAGCTGTCACATAAGCGGCCACATCGGCGATGGCGACCATGACCACCCAACCGCCCTTGTTGGCCGGGTCGTCATCGGCCGTCGCCCAGACGGCATCGTCGTGGTCACGAGCGTCGGCGGGATCGATGGTGATCAGCGGAATGTGGCGCAGATCTTCACGCTTACCCATGGTCAGCGGCTCAATCGCTTCAACCTGCTCAAGTTCGGCGCTGTCAAACCTGTCCGGCACGCCATGTTCAGCAATGGCGATCATGGAACCTGCGTATGTGCTATCGACGCGCCCCACCACCTTATCAATCAGGGCGGTCTTCAAGCCGTGCCGGCGTTCCGAGGTGATGCGCGTCATCACCAGATCCCCGTCTTCGGCCTTACCGGTCTCGCCGCGTGCGGGGATCAGTTCATGTCTGGCGCGGCGGTTTACCGGCATCAGGCGTGCGGGACCGCGATTATTGTCACGCAGCACACACAGGACGCGCCGGGTGGATGGGTCGAGTTTTCTGATGACGGTCGCCTCGTAGACTTTTTCGCCGGGGACTAGGCTCAGGCGCGCCAGAATCCTGTCGCCAACGCCCGCCGCTGGTCCACGTGTGCGCCCACCGGGCGTGAGGATAATGACGGGACCCCGCAATTCGGGTTTAACAGGCTGACACAGAAATTCGCCATCCGCGTCTCGGCCTGTCACTTCAACCACTGCGACCGGGGGTAGACCATCCGCCAGTTTATAGCTCCCACGTCTGGTCTTGCGGATGATATGCGCGTCCTCAAGCGCGAGCAGAGCCTGTTTCAGACCTGTGTGCTGCTCACCCTTGAGATCAAACGCCCTGGCGAGTTCGCGTTCGGTCAAGCGCCCTTCGCCCAATCGGATGGCTTCAATCAGACCCTTTTTGGCGAAACCGTACCGGGCATACAGATCGTTACTCAAGATTTGGCCCTTCCGGCCTTTGCTGTCGCTTTTCCAGCCGTGGTTTTCTTGGCGGAAGATTTCTTTCTGGTCGAAGCTCTGGCGGATTTGGCCTTGATCAGCTCCAGCGCTTGCTCCAGCGTGATATCCTCGGGGGTGATATCCTTGGGCAGGGTGGCGTTGATCTTGCCGAATTTCACATACGGACCATAGCGCCCGTTCATGACATTGACAGCACCGCCCTTGTCGGGGTGTTCACCCAGTTGTTTCAGGGGTGCAGCCCCAGCGCCGCCTTTGCTGCGAGGATTGGCGATCTTTTGGGCGATCAGGTCCACGGCGCGGTTGAGACCAACCTCAAACACTTCATCAGCACTGGGCAGATTGGCATAGATATTGCCATGTCTGACGAAAGGTCCGTAGCGGCCAATGCCAGCCTCAATCATCTGACCATCTTCGGGGTGGGGTCCGATCTCGCGCGGCAGATCTATTAACGCTATGGCCTTGTCCAGTGTGATCGAGGTCGGATCCCAACCTTTGGGAACAGAACTCCGGCGTGGTTTGTCTTCACCTGCGATCTTCATTTCCAGATAGGGGCCAAAACGCCCGTCTTTGAGTACGATCATGGCGCCCAGTTCAGGATGCTCGCCCAGCTCGCCATCACCGTTCTCATCGTTGGATTCGTTCTTGCCCAGCGGACGGGTGTGACGGCAGTCGGGATAGTTCGAGCAACCTACGAACGCGCCATGCTTGCCCAGACGCAGCGATAGCGCACCTTCATTGCACCTGGGACAGATCTCGGGATTGGAGCCATCTTCACGCGGCAGGAAGATCAGTGACGCCAGTGCTTTATTCATCGCATCAATCACATCCCCGACCCGCAGATCGGCGATATCGTTGACCGAGGCATTAAAGTCTTTCCAGAAATCACGCAGCAGCTGTTTATAGGCCAGATTGCCAGCGGAAACACGATCAAGCTGATCTTCCAAAGAGGCGGTGAAATCATACTCGACATAGCGCAGGAAGAAGTTTTCCAGGAACGCGACCACCACGCGGCCCTTGTCTTCGGGGATAAAGCGCTTGTCCTCCATTTGCACATAACCGCGCTCACGCAGCACTGAAAGGGTAGAGGCATAGGTGGAAGGACGGCCGATACCCAGTTCTTCAAGTTTTTTCACCAAAGAGGCTTCGGCAAAGCGGGGCGGAGGTTGAGTGAAGTGCTGTTCCGCCACAGTTTTAACCGCTTTTGCGCTTGAACCCTGTTTTACCTTTGGCAGGCGCTTTTCATTCTCATCTTCTTCATCATCGCGCCCTTCCCGATACAACGTGAAAAAACCGGGGAAAGTGACCACCGATCCGGTGGCGCGCAGGGCCAGAGACCGATCCACGTTCTCAAAATCTATGGTGGTTCGCTCCAAGCGCGCCGCCTCCATCTGGCTGGCGACCGCCCGTTTCCAGATCAACGCATATAACCTGGCCTGATCCGCCTCTAGTTTTATCTCATCAGGATGGCGATGAAAGCTGGTGGGACGGATTGCTTCGTGTGCTTCCTGGGCGTTTTTAGCTTTGGTGGAATAAAAGCGCGGTTTTTCGGGAACAAATGCCGCCCCATGGCGTTTGCCGATCACTTCGCGCGCCTGGGCCATGGCGCCCCTATCCATGGAGACGCCATCGGTCCGCATATAGGTGATCAGACCAGCCGTCTCGTCGCCAATCCCCACGCCTTCATACAGACGTTGCGCCGTGTTCATGGTGCGCTGTGCGTCAAAGCCGAGCTTGCGGGCGGCTTCCTGTTGCAGGGTGGAGGTCGTGAAAGGCGGCGGTGGATTGCGTCGGGCAGGTTTGGCCTCAACCGCAGAAACGCTGAGTGTTGCAGCCTTGATCGCCGCTTCTGCGGCGCGCGCCTGGCTTTCTGCGCCAAGGCTTAACCGGGTGATCTTGTCATTGTCGAACCGGGTCAGTTTTGCAGTGATGATCTGGTTGGCGCCGTGCACTTCGAGGTCGGCGTTCACAGACCAGTATTCTTGGGTGATGAAGCCCTCAATCTCGCCTTCACGTTCGGTGATCAGTCGCAAGGCGACCGATTGCACGCGCCCGGCCGAGCGTGCGCCGGGCAACTTGCGCCACAACACAGGCGACAAGGTGAACCCCACCAGATAGTCAAGCGCCCGGCGCGCCAGATAGGCTTCCACAAGCTCCATATCCAGTTCGCGCGGTTGAGCCATGGCGTTGGTGACGGCTGTCTTGGTGATGGCGTTGAACGCCACCCGCTGAACCTTTTTGTCCTTGAGCACCCGACGCTTTCGCAGTGCTTCGAGCAGGTGCCAGGAGATGGCTTCACCTTCTCTGTCAGGGTCGGTGGCGAGAATCAGGGTGTCAGATTTTTTGACCGCATCGGCTATCGCTTTGATGCGTTCTCTAGCCTTACCCTCCACTGTCCAGTCCATGGCGAAATCTTCTTCCGGCCGGACGGAGCCATCCTTGGCGGGCAGTTCACGCACGTGACCGAAACTGGCCAGCACGGTAAAATCGCGACCAAGATATTTGTTGATGGTTTTGGCTTTGGCCGGAGATTCAACGACGACGACCTTCATGATCACCACAGATAGTAAAGTTGATCGGAGCGGCGCGGACGCCTCCCCCGATGATGGCGGCACAAGGTGGGGTTTTGGTCTGATGGTGTCAACAGAGCAACCTGCGGCATTCTCGAAGGACATGTAACGCGAGACATCAGAACATCCGGTTCCCGATCAAGAGGTGGGGATTTCAGCGCCGGGGTCCGGGTGCACTGCACACACCATGCCGTTAGGCCGGAGTTCACACCGTCCGGCAAGCTCCAGCTCGACCAGGGCGGTGAGCACCGCGCGAGCAGGCGTATGCAACCGCCGTGCTAGCTCATCGCGCGAGACCGGAGTGGAAGACAAGAGAGCGATCAGGGATTCACGAATTTCAGGGACAGTCTCATCCAGCGTGTCGGTCTGTTGGTATTCGCAATCAGGTTCGGTCTCAAAACCGGGAGGGTTCAACTCCATCAACGCGGGGCGGGGCACGCCTTCAAGCACCGCGAGCACATCGTCCACGCTTTGCACCAGCGTGGCGCCATCGCGCAGTAGCGCATTTGCGCCGCGCGCCCGGGGATCGAGAGGCGAACCGGGCGCCGCCATCACCTCACGGCCCTGTTCAGCGCCATACCGCGCCGTGATCAACGAGCCGGAGCGTTCCGCCGCTTCAACCACCACGATGCCTTGGGACAAGCCGGAAATCAGGCGGTTTCTTCGCGGAAAATCTCGCGCTTGCGGGATGTAATCAAGCGATGCTTCGCTGACTAACAGACCCTGTTCGGCAATGGCCTGATAGAGAGCGGCATGTTCGGGTGGATAAACATTGCTCAATCCTCCCGCTAGCACGGCGATTGTTCCTGTCGATAGGCTGGCGGCATGTGCGGCGCCATCAATACCGCGAGCTAGGCCCGAGGCGATCAGTACGCTGTGTTTTCCCAATCCCCTGGCCAGATCTTCGGTAAAGCGCAAACCCGCTGCGGATGCGTTGCGTGAACCGACTATGGCGCAAACCGGTTGAGGTTCAGGCGTCAACGGACCTATGAGGGTCACAACAGGAGGCGGAGGATCAAGTGTGGCGAGTGCGACAGGAAAGCCGGTCTCACAGCTACAGAC
>RKRX01000135.1 GCA_007571185.1 Oceanicaulis sp. | reverse complement strand
GGTCAGGTGCTGCGCTCGTATGTAACCAGCCAGCCCAGCGAATGGCGCGCCGGGCTGGAGGTCATCGGGTTCAGATGGTGAACCGTCGCCCGAGTGCAGCCGCCGCCCAGCGCCTGTCGACGCCATAGCCTCCTCGCGCCGAAGAAGGTGTGACCGTACGCCGTGAACAGCGGTGAGGCTTTATAGGATGGTGCGATGGCGCAGCGACTGCCGGAGACAGGTCAGTCGTGTTTTGGCGCGGCCTCCAGGTGAATTTCCAGACATCAAGCCTCCGACCCTGCACCCTGGCGGCCGACGGTGTTTGGGCCGGTTGTGTATACCGATTCTGTGTATACCGGTTCAGGGACAATACCGAACGGGAGAGAGCATTCATGAGCGGCGCGTACAATGCTGGTGGCGAGGGTCCGCACATTGAGGCCAAATCTCAACTCATAGATCATATCGCACAGGGTGAGAAACCTGTTGATCAATGGCGCATTGGCGTCGAGCATGAAAAATTTGGATTTACGCTGAACGATCATGCCCCGCTGCCCTATGAGGGCGAGGGACCGACGGTGTGCAAACTGCTCAAAGGGTTGACCCGGTTCGGTTGGATTCCGATTGAGGAAGCGGGCAAGCCGGTTGCGCTAAAGCGTGATGGCGGCTCCATCACGCTGGAACCGGGCGGCCAGTTTGAACTCTCCGGCGCGACGCTGGACTCCGTGCATGAGACATGTCGTGAAGTGAATACGCATCTTCGTGAAGTGCGTGAGGTGGCCGATGAAATCGGCGCGGGTTTTCTGGGACTCGGGTTTTCGCCCAAATGGGCTCTTGCAGAGACCCCGATCATGCCCAAGGATCGATACGCCATCATGAAGGCTTACATGTCCAGGGTGGGCAGGTTGGGCCATCAGATGATGTTCCGTTCCTGTACGGTGCAGACCAATCTCGATTTCAGCTCCGAAACGGACATGGTCAAGAAGCTGCGTGTCTCGCTGGCATTGCAACCGGTCGTCACTGCGTTATTCGCCAATTCGCCCTTCGGTGACGGCAAGCCCAATGGCTTTATGTCCTATCGCGCCCATGTGTGGACTGACACCGATGCCGCTCGCACCGGTATGCTGCCTTTCGCGTTCGAGGAGGGTTTTGGCTATGAGCAGTATGTGGACTGGGCCCTGGATGCGCCGATGTATTTCGTCAAACGCAACTCGATCTTTCACGATGCTTCAGGCAAGAGTTTCCGTGACTTTCTCAAGGGGAAGCTGGACATTCTGCCTGGCCAGTTACCGGTGATTTCAGATTGGGAAGATCATCTTTCCACGCTCTTTCCCGAGGTGCGGTTGAAAACATTTCTGGAACAACGCGGCGCCGATGGCGGACCCTGGAACCGTCTGTGCGCCTTGCCTGACTTCTGGGCGGGATTGCTTTATGACCAGACCGCGCTTGATGCGGCCTGGGATCTGGTCAGGGACTGGACCAGGCAAGAGCGCGACGCTCTACGCGCGGGCTCCGCCAGAATCGCACTCAAAACCCCATTCCGAACCACGACCTTGCAGGACGTCGCCAAACAGGTTCTCGCCCTCTCACGTCAGGGCCTTAAATCACGCCAGCGCCTGAATGCACACGGTGAACACGAAGCTCTGTTTCTCGATGATCTGGATGAGATCGCCAGAACAGGCGTCAGCCCCGCCGAATACCTGTTGGAACGTTATTACGGTGTTTGGGGCGAGAGTGTGGAACCCGTGTTTAAAGAAACAGCCTACTGAACAGTCTGCTGAGGGAGTCGGAGAGGTGGGGGACGCAGGATTGATCCGACGGTGACCTGTTATTGACGCCAGCGATAACTGATACGCATGCCCGCTTCATCCAGACCCTGGTTGCGATCGCCGGCAAGGATATGACCGTGGGAGAAGTGCTCGTAGAATATGCCCACGGACCAGGTGTCCGTGATGGCGTAATCGGCTCCCCCGCCGATTCGGAACAGCCACTCAGATCCCAGCAGTGCGCGAGTGTCCTTGATGCGCTGGGCTTCAGCTTCGCCATCGCGCTCGGGAAAGACCGTGTCTATCCCGTCATTATAGCTGATGCCGAACAAGCCTTCGATGGACAGGCGCGAGGTGAGGCGGGCATCCCATGCAAGCCCGCCGCTTACCAAGTTGGTATAGCCCCGGGTGCTGAACGAACCCGACAGAAACGGGCGAGGCGACCCGGCCCAACCAGCAAGCGAACCAGGGCTAGTGAACATCAGGTCTGCAACGATCTGGGGGCCGTCCTCGGTGTGACTGACAAGGTCGTGGGCGGCGATTCCCAGGCGAATCTGCTCTAAATCGAAACCGTTGCCGTATGCCGGCGCAGCCGCTGACCCTGTGAAAACGGATACGACCGCCAACCCATATAAAATCCCATATAAAGCCATAGTGCAGTAAACTCTTGTGGCGTCAATAGCCGGAATAAACGCTCCGAACCTGAAAACGAAGAAGGGCGGCTCGATCGAGCCGCCCTTCCCGCAAACCACGCCTGGAAAGCAGAACTTAAAAGCCCATGCCGCCCATGTCAGGCGCCGCCGGCATGGGCGGGGCGTCCTTCTTGGGTTTCTCAGCGACCGCTGCTTCAGTGGTGATCAACAGGGCGGCCACGGAAGCGGCGTCCTGCAAAGCAATGCGGGCGACCTTGACCGGGTCGATGACACCCGATTTCACCAGGTCTTCATACGCATTGGTCTGGGCGTTGTAACCGAAGTTCGGATCATTGTTTTCAAGCACTTTGCCCACAATGATAGAACCCTCCACGCCAGCGTTCTCGACGATTTGACGAATCGGAGCCTGGACGGCGCGCGCTACAATGGCGATGCCCTGGTTCTGGTCTTCGTTTTCGCCCGTCACGCCCTCAAGAACCCGGGAGGCTTTGAGCAAGGCGATGCCGCCGCCCGGCACGATGCCTTCTTCCACCGCAGCGCGAGTGGCGTTCAGGGCGTCGTCAACACGGTCCTTGCGCTCTTTCACCTCGATTTCAGATGCACCGCCGACCTTTATCACGGCGACGCCGCCGGCCAGCTTGGCCAGACGTTCCTGAAGTTTCTCACGGTCATAGTCAGAGGAGGTTTCTTCAATCTGACGGCGAATCTGGTTCACGCGACCCGAGATGGCGTCCTTCTGACCGGCGCCGTCCACAATGGTGGTGTCATCCTTGGTGATAGCGACCTTCTTCGCGGCGCCCAGCATGTCCAGGGTGACGTTTTCCAGCTTGATGCCCAGATCCTCGGAAATGACTTGACCGCCGGTCAGCACAGCGATGTCTTCCAGCATGGCTTTACGACGATCACCGAAGCCGGGAGCCTTCACAGCGGCGATTTTCAGGCCGCCGCGCAGCTTGTTGACCACCAGGGTAGCCAGGGCTTCGCCTTCCACGTCTTCTGCGATGATCAACAGCGGCCGACTGGACTGGGCCACCGCTTCCAGTATCGGCAGCATGGTTTGCAAGGAAGAGAGTTTCTTCTCGAACAGCAAGATGTACGGGTCTTCCAGATCAGCGACCATTTTGTCAGCGTCGGTGATGAAGTACGGCGACAGATAGCCGCGGTCGAACTGCATGCCCTCCACGACATCAAGCTCGGTGGCCAGGGATTTGGCCTCCTCGACAGTGATCACGCCTTCATTGCCGACCTTCTCCATGGCTTTGGCGATCATGTCGCCGATTTCTTTTTCACCGTTTGAAGAGATCGTGCCCACCTGAGCGATTTCTTCAGAGCCCTTGATCGGGGTGGCGGTGGATTTCAGCTGGTCGATGACCATGGTCACGGCCTTGTCGATGCCGCGCCTCAAGTCCATCGGGTTTGTGCCGGCGGCGACCGATTTCATGCCTTCGCATACGATGCCCTGCGCCAGCAATGTGGCGGTGGTGGTGCCGTCGCCTGCTTCATCATTGGTGCGCGAAGCCACTTCACGCACCATTTGCGCGCCCATGTTTTCGAACTTGTCTTCCAGTTCGATTTCCTTCGCTACGGACACGCCATCCTTGGTGGTGCGCGGCGCCCCGAAGGACTTCTCGATCACCACATTGCGGCCTTTCGGGCCCAAGGTGATTTTCACGGCATCGGCGAGGACATTCACGCCGATGAGCATTTTTTCGCGGGCGGAAGCGCCGAACTTGACGTCTTTAGCAGCCATTGTCTGTCCCTTATGGTTTCGTCTGTGTGAGGTTTTTGAGCGAGGGGCGGAGCCTAGTTCAGCACGCCCAGGATGTCGGACTCTTTCATGATCAGCAGATCCTGACCTTCCAGAGTGATTTCGGTTCCGGACCATTTGCCGAACAGGATGTGATCGCCAGCCTTGACATCCGGGGCGATCAACTCGCCTTTGTCATCGCGAGCGCCCGGGCCCACGGCCACGACTTCACCTTCCTGCGGTTTTTCCTTGGCGGTATCGGGGATGATGATGCCGCCAGCGGTCCTGGATTCTTCTTCGGTGCGTTTAACCACAACGCGGTCCTGGAGAGGACGAAAGTTCATTTCCGGTACTCCATAAGTTTTGAGCGTTGGCTCTCTGGGTGGAACTGTTAAGACGCAGCCGGCGGGCGGAAACACTTTCGGCGACCACCCGCTTTGACTGCCGACGCAGGCGGACGTAAGGAGGCGAGACAGAACCTTCAAGAGCGCGGTGTGATATTTTTCGGTTGTAATTTTTCCATGCTGGAATTACCGGACCGGCATAGTTATCAAGCCTCTGTTGACCCAGGGTTTTTATGACTTTTTATGACACAGCCCTATATGGCATAAAGATGGTATAAAGGATGCACGGGAGACCTTAGTGATGATGTTGCGTTCGATGATCGCCAGCGTGATGGCGCTGGGCCTGGCTGTGGCGTGCGCCACCACCGACCGGTACGGCAATGTAACCCAAGACAACGCCACCGCGGGCATTCTGGCGGGCGCCGCGGCGGGAGCGCTTCTGGGGACTCTGGCGGGCGGCGATGATCGACGCAACGCCCTGATCGGCGCCGGTGTCGGCGCCCTGACCGGTGGTGCGATCGGCATTTACATGGATCGTCAGGAAGAAGACTTTCGTCAGCGTCTGCGCGGATCGGGCGTGACCGTGCGTCGTGTGGGTGACAATCTGCATCTGGTCATGCCCGGCGATGTGACTTTCGCCACCGACTCCGCCGAGATCAGCGCGCGCTTCAACCCTGTGCTCAATGATGTCGCCGACGTGCTGAGGGATTATCCGGCCACCTATGTGGACGTACTCGGTCACGCCGACAGTCGCGGCGATACCCGCTATAATCAGCGGCTTTCCGAGCGCCGCGCCAGCTCCGTCGCCGGTGAGCTGATTGACCGTGGCGTGAACAGGTATCGCTTGTACGTGGCGGGCGTGGGTGAAACTCGACCAGTCGCCTCCAACGACACTGATGCGGGCCGCGCCGCCAACCGTCGCGTGGAAATCAGGATCGCGCCGCACACAACCTGATTAACTGCAGGCGCCAGAGGCGCTTTGCAGATCTCTGGCGGCGCGCTATCAATGCGATATGCAAGACTGGGCGATATGCAAGATTGACTTCGGCGGGCCTGTAGCTCAATAGGTTAGAGTCGGCGGCTCATAACCGCTTGGTTGGGGGTTCGAGTCCCTCCGGGCCCACCATTCTCCAAAGGAAAACGTGAAGATTTAAGTTCAGCTCTGTGATTGAAGCTTGCGGGCGCCGTATTGCTGCGAAAATATCTGTGCCAGACTAATCGAAATGAATATGTATGCACACAGATAGTTTTGGATCCAATTAAGGTAAGGGTGAAAGGTTGCGTGTTTTACCATTACAAGCGACCAACTTACAGAAGCGATCACGGACAGAAGGGTTGCCCCGAACAGAGCGCTCCCAAGGTATCTTGTAACAATTTTTCGCAAATCGACTCGTGATTTTTCATACCAGAACATAAACAAAAATAATAGCAATATGGACATTATAGTCAAGTTAATAAAAAAATTATAAATGAGGAAGTTTTCTATCTGTTGAATTACAAAGTGACCGAAACTTACAGGTGCTTTGAGGCCATTCTCATTATCGAAAATCGTATATGCCAAGATTACCCTCAAGCCATCAAAGCTCATGTTGAAATCTCCAAAATATTTGGCCATTTTTTCCAAGTGTAGAAATAAAGCTAACGCAAAACCTGTAACACAACTTAGGCCAATAACAAAACTCCGCGTAGCAAACCGTACAAAACCTTTTCCTGTGTAACCAAATGACTTGATTTCGTGATAAAAAATGGGAACCATGCATGCGAGCGTTATGCTGGTCAGATACTCATAACCCGTTAAAGACTTGATAAAGACCAGTATCGCCACGAGCATCGAAAGCAGGGCGAATTTCCAACTGTTTCGAGCGACCGGATACGTGAGCATAACGACGGCGAACGGAAACAGGCTGAGGTATATCTGCCAATGCGCCAGACTGGCGTGTTGCAAAAACATGGGGGAAAGAATAAAGGGCGCCAGGGCGGCCATGGCATGGAACGCTCCAAAATCCCGCAAGACAGCAATCACAATTATGGAGATCACCGCCGCACTTGCAAGTATCGAGATTAATCGCAGCGTCTTGTAGGCATCGGTCCCGCTCACTCCAAACCCATCAATAATAAAGCGGCCTGCTTCATACTGACCATTGTAGTGGCTTATATAAGGGTGGAGGTCTCGCTTGTCATTCGAGCCAAGCACCGCCCGAGCTTTCCCTCCCCCACGATGGCTTGACGCCATGAATCGACCAACGTCAGAATCATCTCCAACCTGAGAATATCTCTCCAGTGAAGTCTTGATAAGAAGTTCGGAAACTGTGACGGCATCTTTGTCAAGAAGCAATATTCGAGAGTCCAATCCTAAAGCAATCGAACCCAATGGAAAAACAATAATAAGTAAATATACTAAAATGACTTTCATGGTCATGGGACGTGACATGACTCTCCCCTCCCTTGTGGAGTTTGCCTCTCGTCGCAACAGAGTCGCGTATCTTGAATGACTTTAATTGATCTATCTCTCACGTCCATAAATCTAATTCCTTGGTTTATAGCCGCCAAACGCGGCCAAAACGGTTTGTTTGAGAACGTGCAGTTTTCCCATGAAACCGGTTATTTTTGTAGGTGTTGTTCCGGTCCCAGGATAGCGCCGCCCCACCGGTGCTTCTGTTACGCGCATGTTCAGTTGTCCAGCTCGCACGGTCAGGTAGAACAAAAGTTCATAGGCCACGAAGACCTCGCGGAAGGGTCGAACGCGCGGATCCAAAAGAAAGCGTGCAGAATAAGCGCGGTAACCATTTGTGGTGTCTGTAAGCCTGATGCGTGAAGCGAGGCTGAGTACAGGCGCATGGATCAGACGATTGGCCAGCGTGCGCTCAAGCGGCGTATTTTCATGTTCGCCGTCAGGATGGTAACGTGACCCTTGGATATAGTCGTAACCCTCGGCAATCTTCTCTAGGAACAAAGGGATCGACTCCATTGTATCCTTTCCGTTTCCATCGACGGTAAGAATGCTATTGTAACCTTGCCGCAGCGACCACGCATAGGCCATCCGAAGCTGTGCGCTCAGCTTTCCTGGGCCGATTTTTGTAAGCCGGGCGCGCACGCCAACTTCACCGAGGAATCCGGCTTCGAGGGATCCGTCGGTTGAACCGCCATCGGCAATGACCACGTCGACCGCGTGATTGAACGAAGCCAGGGTTCGCAACTGGTTCTGTATGCGCTCACCCTCATTGAGAACTGGAATGACCAGCACCGCGTCATGCCGTTTCGGCGATAATTGCAGAGATTCGAATTCGGGTATTTCCCAATCCGTATCATCTATGGTGGAAGAATCATTATACATGAATACCTTTTCTTTGGGTCTGGAGTGATGGGTTGCGGCGGCGAACACCCAGTTTTTCGAAAGTAGGAAATTCACAGAGAAAGAGACCGCGACGGCAGCGCCGAGTATGATCATCGGCGGGGTTTGGTCTGGCGTTGCAGAGCCTACAATCCAAACAGTTCCAGCCCTGACCGCCATGGTGATGCACAGAACCCCCAGATAGCGCACCGGGCGTGCGACGGCGGTCCCGGTCTTTGAACCGGGAAAGGCCCAGAACTCCAGTAGAACATAGCTGAACGCCGCGCCAATAGCGACCCCGATGACGGCCGCCAATTCAATCTGGACGCCGAGAGCCAATGCGGTGCGCGCAGCGGCCAGGTCCGCGATCAGACCGAACCCGACAGCGGCGCTGTAGCGCAGGAATTCACGCCGAGGCTGCGATCCGGCGTTTTCTGTCTGAGACAACATAGTCAAGATGGGCCTGCGTGAGTTGCGGGTGTGTGCTGCGCAGATGTGAAAACAGGTCGTAAATATTATCGATCTTGCCGCCAAGGACTGAAGTCACCCGCCCCCCCCGGGGTTTCTCGTGAACAAGAATGGGGCGACCATCATCGCCCTCGTTCTTCAACAGAACAGTCTTGACGTCGTATAGTGATTGCCCGCCACTGACGCCGTCGATACAGGGCATGTAGCGTGCAGCGTCGAGAACCATATGTTTCAGCCGGCTCCTCAGAGGCGTCCCCGCAAAGATGGCGTAGGGTGACATGAGGTGAGTCTGGTCCGCCCAGCTTATATGCGGGGTATAGCGTACGTGAGTCAGCGAGTACTTGCCCGCAGAAGGGTAGGGCATGAGTGAGAAAAACGGGCCGTCCATGACAGTCACGGCGTATCCGTCCATCTCCTCTGGCGGGTCGACGAGGGCGATCTCGGTCACCTCGTGCTTCAGTTTCACCAGGGGAAGTCCCGATTGCCTGAGTACGTGATTGATCTGTGAATATGTGGTATTGAAGACGTGGCGCGCATGGACCGCGCCGCCATCGGAGAGGTGGACGATGGCCCGGGAAGCTTCGGGGTCATCCTCGATCGAGAGGACTTCCGTTCCAAGCCTCAAATCCAGGTCCGCTGCGTGGAGGCGCGATTCCAGACCCCGTGCGAGCGCCGTGTAATCGAATGCATATTCGTCGGCGCGAAACACAGCCTCAATCCGGCGGTCGTCAAACAGGGCGGCTTCACCCGGCGACGCCGGAGTGATGGGCGCTCCCATATGCTCGAACATTTTGTAGAACCGGTTGGCCGAGACCCTGGAGAGCCGCCGGGCCACAGCGTAGAGCATCTGGAAGTCTGAAACGATCGCGTCGGGGAAGTCTTCGGCGAACCGCCGGAAGAGCTTTCGCGATTTGAGCGCCGTCATCATCGAGCGGGGATAGTGGAAGCCGGAATGCAACCGCGCTTGATTGACTCGAGACGCGCGGGTCATGATGGCGTCGCCCGCCTCCGCCAGGACTATGTCACGGCTGGCTGAACGCAGATACAGAGCCAGGCAGCAACCATAGAAACCGCCGCCGATGACGAAATAGTCCACGTTGCGCGACGGATTCATCCGCCTTCCTTTCCCTGTTGAGCGGGTGGGGCATGCGCTGCAAGCGTCTCTTCCGGCGTGTCCTGGCGGAGGCTGTCGTCGGTATCGACGTTCAGGGCGTGGGCGACGCTGCTGAAAAGATCAACCGAGCTGCGTTCGGTGATCAGGTGATCGGTTGCGCTGCCGCGAATGATCTCAGCCATTTTGCGCAGGGTGACGGAAATGGCGAACAGAGCTATGCTCACAAAGCCAAGCATCCCCGAAATGGCGAATGAAAGGGTGACCCAGCCTTCCGCAGTCCCTGCCCCGGTCAGGTAGACGATCACGACGTAGAGCGCAAACAGAAAGGCGCCAACAAAAATCACCACAGAAAACAGGGCGACTGCGCTGAGCAGCGACGGACCGGCCTCGGTGACCATCCGCATGAGCAAGTCGGACCGGGTGGACATGCGTGAGAGAAAGCCAGGCGGGTGCGTCGCCGCGGTGAATTCCCTGCGCTGCTGCGCCTGACGTAAAACCGTGAGGGAAGTGTCGCGTGGCGGAAATCGCAGTGCAAGCACGGGGTTTGGATGGTCAAGGAGGCGATTGAGCGCTGCGCGTGGAAAAGCCGCTGTTTGCATGTCTTTGGTGCTAGCCTGGAAACCGCTTGCCCGGCCAAGCGCAATGATCACAGGCTCGACAGCGGCTGTCGCCTGACGCAGGCCGAGGATCACCGCGCTGTTTGCATGCGCCTGCTCGATCATGGCGGGTATATCCATGGAGGCGACCTCGTGCAGGGACGTGATCACCACAATATCACCGATCGCCTCGGATGCCGCCACCACACGGCGCTGGTTGTTGTCAAGGCCCCGCGCAACCGAGAGATAACGCAAATTGGGCAGAGCGATCAGCATCTCCTCGAAGCCAGTCTCATGGCCAGTTTCATTCACGACCAGAATTTCCCAATAGCGATACCGGGTCTTCAGCATATCGGCCAGGTGTTCAAGACAGGCGCGCGCTGGTGCAGGATTGTGGGCATCAGAGAGGCAAACAGAGACCAGAATATCATCCCGCAGCTGCGACATGCTCACTCGCTCTCTATCGTTGACACTGCATGGATGTCGCGCGCGGCGGCAAGGTTCTGCAAAGCCATGTCGAGTCCATCAAGGCCATCCTCCGGACGCCGCATTTCGATAGAAACGGCGCGATCATAGCCAATCTCGCGCAGCGTGCGCAGTACGCGCCCGGCGCCCGCAGGATCGGCTGGCGCCGGAGCAAGAAAGGGTTCGCTGATGTGAACATGGCTGATCACATCGGCGGCGGTTTCCAGAAGATTCTCCACCTGGTTGAAGGTCTGTGTGAGATGGGCGGCGCCGACGTCGAAATTCAGACTGATCGCCGGGTGTGCGGCGTAACGTACGAAGGCCAGCGTATCGTCCGGCGTCGTGAGGAAGTTTGTTCCGTATTCGACCGGGTTGCATTCCATGGCGATTCTAGTCCCGGCCGCCGCCGCCGCGTCCGCCAAGGGTATGAATATCTCAAGGGCGCGGTCCATTGCGGTCCGCGGGTCCATCCTTTCGGGTCGGATACGCTGTTTGGGTGAACCCATCACGAGATTGGGAATCTCCAGACGGGCAGCTAGGATGATGGTTCTTTCGAGCCCGCGGGAAAACGCCGCCTGTCTATCAGCGTCCCCGAACAGATCCGCCCCCGGAACGCCAAAGAGCAGAGATTGCATCGACACCAGATTCAGTCCGTGGGCCGAAATCTCGCCCAGGGCGGCTGCACATTCGACCTCGGTTGGCGCGAAAACATCCTCGCTTTCGGCGAAAAAAAGTCCCGGCGCAATCTCCAGCCCGCTGAAACCGGTGCGTGCAAGACGCGCATAGGCGGCGATGCGGTCTGAAGTCGCCCACGCGATGTTCGAGACGGCAAACTGCATCAGGTCAGCTCTCCATCTCGGCGTGATAAAATCGCGTGAGCGCTTCACGAACATCTTCGGAACTGCTGATGTAAGACCCTTCTTTCCCCCAGAGCCCGGCATGGAGCGTTCGCATATCTTCGGCATGGACCCGCCCGCAGGTCTCAGGCATCTCCGCTCCCTTGAGGGTCCGGTATATCTCGGCTGTCGTCAGGGGCGCTGTGGCAAGATGCAAAACGTCCAGATCGGCGTTCAAAGCAAGATCAATGTCTGCGACCAGACTTGACATACCATAAAATTGATAGGTTGTCTCTCTATTGTGGAACATCACGGCGTTTATTCCCAACCGATCCGCTTCAGCTGTGAGGGCTTGACGATCACGCAGCGCCCCGAGCGCCATGCGGTCAATCACATGCATGCCGAGGGCGGCGTCGGGGGCATAGATCGCTTCAAGCGATGGCAAGAGCGATTCTGGAAGACCGGTTTCGAGTGTGTGATAGGCTTGCGCGTTCAGCATTGTCGGCATCGGATTCATCAGGTCGAAGACAAAATTCTTCGCCAGCCGGGGTCCGAACAGGGCTGGCAGACGCACCACCAGGCAACGGGGGAAATGGGCCTGGCAAGCGATTTCCAGCCTTCGGCGATTGACGCCGTATGGCGTGTTTTCCTGATAGCGGGAGTCCGCCTCGGTATAGCCCCCGTCAAAGGTGTCGAGAACGGCGATCGTCGAGATCAGGATAAAGCGTCCGGCCTGCATCCGGGACAGCGAAGTGATCAATGCATCAATGCGCTCTGCATCTCGCTCGGGATATTTGTTCGCTTCGAACATGGATCCGGGTGCAGCGGCGCAATAGAGCGTCTCAAAAGACATGCTCTCGGCGTCGAGCACATTACGGGAGTTGAAGGTCTGCGCGGTTGGGAGATCTTGCGCAATCGTCGATCCGACAAAACCCGTATGCCCCAGTATGCCAGCGCCATACGGCTGCAACATCGCCTCTTTCCCTCAATCCGGCTGGTTGCAGTCTATGCATACCAAGCGTTGATGACGTCAATTCCGCATCCTAGGCGGCATTGGTGAGTTGCGCAATTGCGCGGTGTGTGGAGTCCTGACCCGGTGCATGTGAGGATTGAGAATACGAGAGCATCGGCCGAGTGCGTGGACATGTCCCGCGCAGCGTGCCCAAGGGGGCGATCATGACCTGTCACCCCCTAACCTGCTAACCTGGAAACGCTATCGCGTTGAACAGGCCAGACACCAAAGCGATCAATGGCGCTGCGACCAGATTGATTCGGAAACCCGCCTTGATCATCTGGTTCATGCTGGCCGCACCCGAAGCATAGACGATGGCGTTGGGTGCGGTGGCCACCGGCAACATGAAGGCGCAGCTAGCCGCCAGTGCTACGGGGACGATCAGGGACTCAGGCGGTGTTCCCACGCTGACCGCCACAGCGCCCAGCACGGGCAGAAAGCCTGAGACGGTGGCCACGTTAGAGGTCAACTCGGTCAGGAACACCACAATCAAGGCCAGGATGAGCACAGTCAGCGGCAGGGGTAGGGCGGACACCCATTCAAGGTGTGAACCGATCCAGGTCGCCAACCCCGTGGCCTGAATGGCCGAGGCTAGCGACAGTCCGCCGCCGAACAGCAAGATCACCTCCCAAGGCAGGCGGGACACGCTGGGCCAGTCCATCAACGCTTGGCTTTTATTACCTTTGCCGCCCGCCGGGATCAGGAACATGACCAGCGCGCCGGCCATGGCGATCTGGGCGTTTCCCAGCGCCAGGGTGAAGGGTAGATCAAGCCGGATGCTGATCCAGGCCAGCAATGGATTCCAGCCAACCACCGTGTCATGTTGACCGATCAGGAAACCGGGCAGGGTGCGCCCCATCCACAAAAGCGCTACGGTTCCGAAGACCAGCGCCACGCGCACTTCAGGAGCGGTCATCGCGTTCAGAGCAGATTTCTGTTCGAGAATAATGGCGCGCCCGGCCCCATTGGGTGCGCGCCCGTTCACTCGGAATACCCAGCGACTGAGAATAAGCCAGATGGCGGGAATGATTACAAGGGCGGCGGGTAGGCCCACAATCATCCATTGGGGGAAACTGATGGCGGTGCTGAACTCCCGATCCAGAAAACCCATGGCGATCAAGTTTGTGGGCGTGCCCACCGGTGTGGCGATGCCGCCCACCGAAGCTGAATAGGCCACAGCCAGTATTAGCGCCGGGGTGAACTGGGCGGCATCCACGCCCTCATCCTTGAGCGCTTCGGCCACTTTCAGTGCGATGGGAACCATCATCAATGTGGTGGCGGTGTTGGATATCCACATGGACAACAGCGCGGTGGCGGTCATGAAACCCAGCATCATCAGAATAGGGCGCGAACCGAACGCGGCCACGATATTCAACGCAATGCGGGCGTGCAGATTCCAGCGTTCAATCGCCAACGCCACGATGAATCCGCCCAGCAACAGCATCACGATCGGATCGGCATAAGGAGCGGCGGCCTGGCGGGTGGTGAGAATGTCCGCCACGGGAAACACCGCCAGCGGAACCAGGGCGGTAGCGGCGATGGGAATGGCTTCAGTCGCCCACCAGCAGGCCATCATCACCGCCAGGGAAGCTAGCAGCCAGGCCGAACGGTCCAGGCTTTCAGGCACGGGAGTGAACTGAATCAGAATCGCCAGGGCCAACCCGGTCAGAAGCCCCAAGCGTCGGCGCATTGCGGCATTGTCAGACATGAATCCCTCTTGATGAACGTCAGAAAGGCGTAGGTTGTAACACGCCGCCATTGCCCGGCGCGGGGTTTTACGCCCTGATGTCGTCCCCGGAGTCACACAGCACAAAGCGACGGTCGCAATACCGGCACTCCACGAAGTCGGCTTCTCCCATTTCATACCATGTGCGCGGATGACCTAGCGCGCCGCCGCCATCACACATCACGCGCCTGGTGTTGACCACGATGATTTCGGGTTCAAGATCGCTGGAAGCGGGTGCGGCCATGCTCATGATGACTCTCTGCCGGTGGAAGGGATGCCGGATATGAAGACAACACAGTGTCGTGACATGGACGAGACCCCCGCGCATCGTTAGGATCTGCACGGTCTTTATGGTGCGTTGTGCTCAAGCGTCAATTGTGCACGCGCGCTTTTTCCGCCCTAGTTGCAGATGGTGAACACCTTCATGTCGATTGCCAGTTCCACCTCTCTGCCTGAATTCGCCCTTGAAGCTTACGGGCTGAAGAAGACCTATCCGGGCGGCAAGAGCGCACCGGTGAAGGAGGCGCTCAAAGGGGTGGATCTGCAGATTCCGCGTGGCTCAATCTTCGGGCTTTTGGGGCCAAACGGGGCGGGAAAGTCCACTTTTATCAATATTTTCGCTGGCCTGGTCAGAAAGTCTGAAGGTCAGGCAAAAATCTGGAGCGTGGACATTGATATTGATCCACGCCGCGCCCGCGCCGGGATCGGCGTGGTGCCGCAGGAACTGAACATGGATGTATTCTTCACACCGTTTGAAACTCTGGAATTGATGGCGGGGTTCTATGGCGTACCCAGGGCGGAACGCCGATCCGAGGAAATTCTCAAGGCAATGGGGCTTGAAGACAAGCGCAACGCCTATGTGCGCCAGCTTTCAGGCGGCATGAAGCGACGTCTCCTGGTGGGCAAGGCGCTGGTGCATAACCCGCCTGTGCTAGTGCTTGATGAACCGACCGCAGGGGTCGATATCGAACTGCGCCGCCAGCTCTGGGGTTATGTTGCAGAGCTCAACAGACAGGGCGTCACCATTGTTCTGACTACACATTATCTGGAAGAGGCACAGGAACTCTGCGACCAGATCGCCATCATTAACCACGGTGAAGTGGTGGCGTGCGAGTCCAAGACAGAACTGCTCAGGCGCCTGGATACCAAGACCCTGGTTATTGATCCGGTAGAGCCGCTGGACAGGGCGCCGGCGGGTTTTGAATCCCAGGAAGCGGAAATCCGCCCCGACGGCTCCTTGGCCATCACCTACAAGCATGGCGAAGCCTCTGTGGCCGCCATGATTGAAATATATCGGGCGTCGGGGGCGCGCATTGCGGACCTGCGAACCGAAGAACCTGACCTGGAAGATGTGTTCCTGGCGCTGACCCGTCAGGCCGATTCCGGCAAGGCGCGCCGGAACGGAGTGGAAACGGGTCGTCGGCGCGACGACAGCGGTGACGATTGCTCCTTTGATCCGGATTGAATCCTTAGAGAGGCAGTTCGGTGGTGTTCTTGATGGCCTCCATGGCGAAGGCCGCTGAAACATCCAAAAGAGGCGCGATCGCGATCAGACGCTTGTAGACACCGTCATAGGCCGAGATTTCCGGTAGGACGATTTTCAACAGATAGTCCACATCCCCGCCCATTCGGTAGAACTCCACCACTTCAGGCATGCGCTGGACTCCTTTTGAAAAAGTGTCCAGCCAGTCCTGGTCGTGGCGATTGGTGCGCAGAAAAACAAACAAAGTGGTGTTCAGACCCAGTGCTTCCGGGTTCAGCAGATTGACCTGTTTGCGGATGACTCCTGTTTCGCTTAGCCGTTTGATTCGGCGCGCCGTAGGCGTCGGGCTGAGCCCTATGGCGTCGGCGTAATCTTGAACCGTGCGATCTGAATCCGTCTGCATCAAGCGTAACAGTTTGCGGTCATAGCCATCAAGCTTGGGCAAATATCCCTCCATGAGTTAAAATCACCATTATTATACCATTAAGCGCCGAATTTTGGCAAGTATTGCTCCGCCGTTTATGCCTGGATGCGAGCCCGAGGTGAACGAGGCTCTCCATGGCGCATATAGCCGTTCCCGATCCGGTCGAACAAACCCGTCTCGCTCTGATGTCCGGGGACGGGGTGATCAGAACGCCTTTCGGCGCACGACCGCTGGTGTATGCCGATTATGCCGCTTCGGGGAGGGGCGACAGCCGTATTGAGACCCGGCTGGCCGAGATCATGGATACCTACGCCAATCCGCATACAGATGACAGTTTCACGGGTCAGGCGAGCACGGGTTGGTTGAAACGGGCCGAGGCCATGATCAAGCGTGCTATCAATGCACGGGATGAAGATGTGGTGCTGGCCTGTGGTGCGGGCGCGACGGCGGGTATCGGGAAGCTGCAGCAGATACTAGGACTTGCCGAAGCCCCCGCTGCGCGCGCCGCCCGGACCGAAGCCCTGCGCGCAGTGCTAGGCCAAGCAGAGGCCCAACGGGTTGAAAACGCTCTGTACGCCCGTACGCCGGTGGTGTTCGTTGGTCCCTATGAGCATCACTCTAACGAGCTGACCTGGCGTGAGGGTCGAGCTGAGGTCGTTCGTATCGGGCTCAATCGGGCGGGTGGCATTGATCATCAGGATCTCGAAAAAAGATTGAGAAATCCATCCTTTGACGGCCGGCGCAAGATCGGGGCATTTTCCGCTGCGTCCAATGTCACCGGCGTCAAAACCGACGTGGCGCGTCTGGGGCGTTTGCTGCATGCCCATGACGCGATTTTGTGTCTGGATTGCGCTGCTAGCGCGCCTTACCTGCCCATCGACATGAATCCCCGTGACGACCCTGAAGCCGGGCCTGATGCGGTGTATTTCTCGCCCCACAAATTCATCGGCGGACCAGGCGCATGCGGGGTGCTGGCTTTCAAGGCGCCGCTCTATCGGCGTGATCTGTCGCCGA
This sequence comes from Oceanicaulis sp., assembly GCA_007571185.1. Lineage (GTDB taxonomy): Bacteria > Pseudomonadota > Alphaproteobacteria > Caulobacterales > Maricaulaceae > Oceanicaulis. The sequence continues at coordinate 4,629 of RKRX01000135.1, read as the reverse complement.
CCCTGCCCGGTGGCGGCACGGTGGCTTATGTCACGCCGGAATCTTACGATTTTCTGTCCGACATCACCGCCCGCGAACGCGCAGGTACGCCTGGCGTGCTTCAGCTGATCCGGGCGGCGTTGGCGTTTGATACGGTGGAAGATGTGGGTTATGACATAATCGAGGCTCGGGAACAGACCGCACTCAAGCGCGCCTTCGGGGTCTGGTCCAAAGACCCGGCCATCGAAATCCTAGGCCCGCAGGAGCCCGAAGCCCGGATCGGCATTGTTTCATTCAACATTCGGGTGGGCGCGCGCCAGATTCTGCATCCTCGCTACGTCGCCACCTTGCTGAATGACCTGTTTGGCATTCAAGCCCGGGCGGGTTGCTCTTGTGCGGGACCTTATGCTCATCAGCTGCTTAATCTTGATGAGGATCGCACCCGGGCATGTCGTGCGGCGGTTCTGGACGGGTATGCGGGTCTGCGCCCAGGCTGGTGCCGGTTGAGCCTGCATTGGGTGATGAGCCTTGATGAGGTTGATTACATCATTGAGGCCGTGCGCATCATCGCCGCCTGTGGGGACCGGTTCCTGTCGCTTTACCTGTTTGATGCGCACAAGGGATGCTGGCGAACCAGGAGCCAGGATGTGAAACCGGGCATGATTTCCAAGTATGGCGGCGCTCGGTTGCGCGATCAATCCCTTGCAGACGCCCGCGCCTGGGCCCATCGTCTAGGCTCAGCGCGAGAGGATGGAGTGCTCGACGAGCGCGTGGAAACCCTGCGTGATTTCCCGGCGCCTGCTTAGCCAATACCATCACATGCCATGCGCTGCGACGATGCCGATGCAACCGAGAGTTTATGGTGCAGGTATCTTATCGGTGAATTTGCAAATATCTTTGACGGGACAACGCCAGCATTCGGGTTTTCGCGCCTTGCAAATATAGCGGCCGTGCAGGATGAGCCAGTGATGAGCACTCTTGAGGTAGGCTGGAGGGGTGATCTGTCTGAGCCGTTCTTCCACGTCATCGGGGCTTTTGCCCGGCGCCAATCGGGTTCGGTTGCCGACCCGAAAGATATGGGTGTCCACAGCGATGGTAGGGTGACCGAAAGCCTCATTGAGCACCACATTGGCGGTTTTGCGGCCCACACCGGGCAGACGCATCAGCGCGTCTCGGGTCTGGGGTACTTCGCCGTCAAACTCCTCCAGGATCATGCGGGACAGGGCAATGACATTCTTCGCTTTGTTGCGGAACAGGCCGATAGTCTTGATATGCTCTCGCACCTTGTCCTCGCCCAGAGCCAGCATTTTCTCAGGTGTATCGGCCAGCCTGAACAATGTATCGGTGGCCTTGTTGACTCCTATATCGGTGGCTTGGGCGGATAACGCGACCGCCACCAACAGCGTGTAGGAGTTGGAATAATTGAGTTCGGTTTCAGGATCTGGACGGCCCTGAGCCAGACGCGCGTACAATGCCTCGGCCTGTTTTCTGTTTAGGCCGGGCGAGCGACGTTTCCGAGCGGAGTTCCGGGGCGTCGTGGCGGTTGACATGATCCCAGTTTAGCGTTCCTGCTGTTTCAGAGCAAGATCAACGCTATGTGAATGAGCCCTATGACCGCCATGGACCCGCATGCCCTGATTGCGTACATCGGTTAACCGTCCGGGAAGACTTTGCCAGCCAGGGTTACAGTCATGATCACGGTTACCGACACTCTTGTGGATGAAAATCACCCGGTGCGTCAAAAGCCCGGACTGATCGCCCGTGCGCGCACAGTGCTGATCGCTGTGACGATGATCGCGGTCGGAGTGTTTCTGATTCTGTCGGTGTCGGGTCATAACCCGTCTGATCCCAGCCTGAATGCTGCGACCGGACAGGCGCCTACCAACTGGCTGCGTGCACCCGGTGCGATCGCCGCCGATCTGCTGTTGCAGACCACGGGTTGGGCGGGCGCCGCCGCCGCCATGGTGTTATTGGCCTGGGGTGTGATCTTGTTGATACGCGGACCTCGCGGGCGGTCGGGTCTGGTGTCGGGGTTCCGCTTGCTGTCAGGGGTTTTGGGCATTCTGGGATTCGCCATGGCGGTGTCGGCTCTGCCCACGCCCGCCAACTGGCCTTTCGCCACGGGGTTGGGTGGTTTGGCGGGCGATCTGATCTTGTCCAGCTTTGCAGGTTTTATCCATGATCTGGGTGCGCCGGGTCATGTGATTCTAGGCGCCGGGCTGGGCTTGGTGTTGGCGGTGTTCGGTGTGTTTTTCTGTTTCGGGTTGACTGTGCGCGACCTGACGGCGGCGCGGGATTCAGCCGAATTGTTATGGGCGACCCTGCGGGTCTGGCTTGATCAGATTGCGGGCGTAATCCCGCGCGCCTGGTGGCGAGATGAGGTCGGCAGCCGTCCGGTGTCTCCACGTGATGGTCGAGCCGAAACCGCGCCTGCCTTTCTCAGGCGTACTGCGGATACCAGTTCCGCAGACCGTCGCGCCCCGCCACCGCCGCGCGCCGCGCCTGAACTGGACCTGGCAGGTGAAGGTTCAAACGCGCCCGTCTTGCGCACCTCATCCGTGAAAGTGATACCCAAGAAATCGACCAAGGCTTCTGGCCGGGAACTGCGCGAAACCCAGAGCGCTTTGCCGTTTGCACAGACCGGTTCCCCGTTCGAGTTGCCCCGGCTGGATTTGTTGAGCCCAGCCCCGCCACGCTCAAACGCGGTGGATGCAGATGCGTTGGCGCAGAACGCGGAATTTCTAACCAATGTACTGGCCGATTTTGGCGTGAAGGGCGAGGTGGTGCAGGTGCATCCCGGCCCGGTGGTGACACTTTACGAGTTGGAGCCTGCGCCCGGCGTGAAGACCAGCCGCGTGATCGGTCTCGCCGACGATATTGCTCGCTCCATGGCGGCAGTGGCCTGCCGAGTGTCGGTCGTTCCCGGGCGGAACGCCATCGGTATCGAGCTGCCCAACCGGGACCGGGAGACAGTGTTTTTGCGTGCGCTTTTAGCGTCGAGAAAGTTTGAAGGGGTCAAGGCGGAACTTCCCATGGCGCTGGGCGAAACCATTGTCGGTGATCCCTTTACCGCCGATCTCGCCAAAATGCCCCATCTCTTAATCGCGGGCACGACCGGTTCAGGTAAATCGGTGGGGGTGAATGCGATGATTCTGTCATTGCTCTATCGCTTGCCGCCGGAAGAGTGTCGGCTGATCATGATCGATCCGAAAATGCTGGAATTGTCAGTCTATGACGGCATTCCTCATCTGCTCAGCCCGGTTGTGATCGACCCCAAAAAAGCTGTGGCCGCGCTGAAATGGGCAGTCCGCGAAATGGAGTCGCGCTATCTGAAAATGTCCAAGGTCGGCGTGCGGAATATGAAGGGCTTCAATGAGAAAGCACATGCCGCCCAAGCTCGCGGTGACACACTCTCACGCACAGTGCAGACCGGTTTTGACAAGGAAACTGGCGAACCGATCTACGAGACTGAAACGATTGAGCCCGATCCCATGCCCTACATCGTCGTGGTGATTGACGAGATGGCGGATCTGATGATGGTCGCCGGCAAGGAGATTGAAGGCGCGATCCAGCGACTGGCGCAAAAGGCGCGTGCGGCGGGCATCCACCTGATTATGGCGACCCAGCGACCTTCTGTGGATGTGATTACCGGTACGATCAAGGCCAACTTTCCGACCCGGATAAGTTACCAGGTTACATCCAAGATCGATTCTCGCACTATCCTCGGTGAGCAGGGCGCCGAACAGTTGTTGGGCATGGGCGATCTCCTGTTCATGGCGAGCGCCGGACGCGTCCGGCGTCTGCATGGCCCGTTTGTTTCCGATGACGAGGTGGAAGAGGTCGCTGCCTTTCTTAAAACACAAGGTGTGCCCGAATATCTTGATGCGGTCACCGTCGATGTGGACGAGGACGGCGCGGAAGGCGCTCCAGACTTGCCCGGAGGCGGATCAGGCGACGATCTGTTTGATCAGGCTGTCGCTGTGGTGGCGCGCGACCGCAAAGCGTCCACCAGCTATATCCAGCGTCGCCTTCAGATTGGCTATAACCGCGCCGCGACCTTGATCGAGCGCATGGAGGATGAGGATATGATCGGCCCTGCCGACCACGCGGGCAAGCGCGAGATTCTCCTACCCGAGCAAGATCAATAGAGTCCTCGCGTTACTCCGGGGCGCCCTCTGGATTTTGACAGGATTCAGGATCATCGTTTCTGGAAACGGTTTCAGAGAGGTTTGCCATGACCGACACACGCCTAATCACGGCTCTGGACTTGCCTACGATCGCGGAGGCGGAAGCGCTTGTCGAACGGCTGGGCGATGCGTGTTGTCATTACAAAATAGGCCTCCAGCTATTGCCCGTGGGGGGCATGGATCTGGCGTATTCTTTGAAGGCGCGCGGTTATGAAGTCTTTCTGGATTTCAAACTCCATGACATCCCCGCCACGGTCACGAAAGCCACCCGTTCCATTACTCGTCGGGTCCGGGCCGATCTGTTGACCGTACATGCCGAACCCCCGGTCATGCGCGCGGCTGTGGATGGCCGGAACGATAGCGGGTTAAACATTCTCGCAGTGACGGTGCTGACGGCCTATGATGACGCCATGCTCAAGCAGATGGGTTATGGCTCCGGCGTGCGGGATCTTGTGCTTCGCCG
>RKRX01000113.1 GCA_007571185.1 Oceanicaulis sp. | reverse complement strand
TGGTATGGAGCGTTCGGCTTTGCACCGGAAGCTGAAAGCGCTTGGCATGGTCGGTGTGAATCGTAAGGGTGAAGACACCGATATAGGGGGTGTCGGCTAGCGTGTCGACAGGGATGTCCTGATGAAAGCTGTGGTGTGTGGCGCGGGCCGGGTTGGATACGGTATCGCCGGAGAGCTAGCCTCTGAAGGCAATGCGGTCACCGTCGTCGACTGGTCCCACGCACTGATCGACAAGGTGACTACTGATCTGGATGTGCGCGGGGTGGTCGGTCACGGCTCTCATCCCGACATACTTGAACGCGCAGGGGTGGATGACGCCGACCTGCTGGTCGCTGTGACCCATTCTGACGAAACCAACATGGTCGCCTGCCAAGTGGCTCATTCGTTATTTGATACATCCACCCGGATTGCGCGGGTGCGAGCGCAGAGCTATCTGGACAAGCGTTGGAGTGATCTGTTCTCCACGAGCGCTCTGCCCATTGATGTGATCATATCACCTGAGCTTGAGGTGAGCCGTTCGATCCTTCAACGCCTGGAGACCCCCGGTGCTTTCGTCACCGCTTCATTCGCCAACAGCCGCGTTCAGGTGCTGGGTTTGCGTGTGGATGAACACTCCCCTGTGACCGCCGGAACCAAGGTGCAGATGACGGAGCTGTTCCCCGATCTGGGCTTTGAGATAGTCGGGGTCCGGCGTCGACAGACTCTGTTCATTCCGGGAAATAACGACCCGTTCATGCCGGGTGATGACATTTATGTCAGTGTGGCGGCCGGTCACGTGAAACGTGTTCTTGATGTGTTTGGTCATGCGGTGCCGCGAGCGCGCCGGATGGTGATCATCGGGGCGGGTAATATCGGGCTGTATGTGGCCAGGGCGCTGGAACGGGTAGGCGGCGTGCGCGTCCGCCTTGTTGAGAGCGACAAGACCCGGGCCGAACAGGTCGCAAACGCCCTGCGGCGCACCGTGGTTTTGCATGGTGATGGTCTTGATCCCGGCGTACTGTGCGAAGCCGGGGTGGAGGATGCCGAACTCGCCCTGTGTCTGACCAATGATGACAAGGTCAATCTTCTCAGTGGAGTGATAGCCAAGGAAGAAGGGGCCCAACGTTCTGTTTGTCTAGTCAACAATCAGGTTTTCCAGCCGGTTCAGGAAGCGCTGGACGTCGATGTGATGGTTGACCCTCGCGCGGTGACGGTTTCCACCATCTTGCAACACATTCGCCGGGGTCGGATTACCGGACTTCAGACCTTTGCCGACGGCATGGCTGAAGCTCTGGAAGGGGTGACGCTGTCCACCTCGCCGCTGGTTGGACAAAACCTCAGCGTGCTGGAGCCGCCCGAAGGCGTATCTGTTTGTGCGCTTGTGCGCGGTGATGAAGTATTTTTCAGTCGTGATTCCGTGGATATCAGGGAAAACGACCGAATGCTGTTCTTCGCGCTCAAAGCTTCGGTTCCCAAAGTAGAACAACTGTTCCGTGTCAGCCTAGAATATTTCTAGGTGATCGTGATGGCATTGTCCCCCCAACTCTTTCGTACTCTGGCCTGGTGCGCTGTCTTCGTATCCACTGCTGCGGCGCCTTTTATCCTGTTTGCTGTGCTAGAAGGTCGTACGGATGTAGCGCACGGATTCGTGGTCACCGTAGTGGTTGGCCTGTTCGCAGGTGGGGTGGTTCTGATAGGCGCCAACAACACCACCGGTCACGCCAACGCCGGTGTGGCCCTGCGGTTGGCGTTATCTGGATGGCTTTTGATCCCGATTCTTGCTGCGCCACCACTGGTGGCGGCCAGTGGCTCCCTGCCGATAGGACTTTATGAAGCGTTTTCGTCGCTGACCACCACCGGTGCGATCATTCTCACTCCAGAAGAGGCGGATAAGACAGTGACTGTCTGGCGCTGTGTTCTGGCCTGGTTGGGAGGTCTAGGCAGTTTGGTCATGGCCGTCACCGTGTTCGCCGCGCTTGATCATCACGGGGTGGGTTCGCGCCGCACCCATTTGCTGACGGTGGAGCATTCGGATTTGTTCATCAGTTTTGGACGGGCGCTTAGACGGTTGGGTGCGCTTTATACCGGGTTGACCTTTGCAGGCGTGCTTGCGTTAATGCAGATTGACTTGACACTCTATGAAGCGCTGTGCTTGGCCTTGTCAGGCATCGCCACGGCCGGGCTGTCGCCTTGGTCTGGGTCTCTGGCGGGCGGGTTGCCGGGACCGGCCATGGCGGTGCTGGTTCTGCTGTGTCTGTCAGGGGCCTGGAGCATGGTCGCTCAATATGACTGTTTTGTCCGTCGCCGAATGAACAGGTGGCCGGTGCAGCTGCGCGTGATTATGCCGGTTGGGTTGGTCGTTGGCGCGATCGCATTGCTGGCGGGTGCGCCGGCGTCGTTGCTCCTGGCGGGTTGCGACCTTGTCTTTGCGGTCACCACGGCGGGCTATCACACCGGTGAAGCCGGGGTGACGGTAACCTTGTTTTTGGTTCTGTCCATGGCTGGAGGGGCAACCATCTCGACTTCGGGTGGCATCAAACTGCCGCGCATCCTGTTGTTGATCCGCCAGGCTGGAGGACAACTGGCCTCTTTATCATATCCGTCTGCCGCTGTACTCACACGATTTGGGGGGCGCTCAGTGACTGATTCGGCGCTCACGGGTGTCTGGGTCTATGCGTTGGCTTTTCCCGTAGCCATGGGAATCGGTGCTGTGGTGCTGGGCTGGGTCGGGCTGGATTTCGAAACGGCCTGGACTGTTTCCGCCGCTTCTCTGACTAACGCTGGTCCACTAGCTCGACTTGATTATGGCGGATTACCCCCTGTCGCACTTGGCATTTCAGCGCTGATCATGGTGATCGGCCGGCTGGAAGTGCTGGCTGCAGCGGCAGCGGTTTTCATGATGTTTGCACGGGATTGACACGACAATAGACCTGCTGTGTTGTCTGGTCGGGTTGCGGGTGCAACAAGGGATGTTTACCTATTGCAGAGTGCGACGGTTCCCGTCGAAAATCCTCTCTCTGTGCGATAAGGGCCAATGTTTGACGATAAGAAACAAAAATTGCAGGATGTTTTTCTTAACATCGTTCGCAAGGACAAAATCCCGCTTACTATTTTCCTGGTCAACGGTGTCAAACTCCAGGGCGTTATAGCCTGGTTCGACAGTTTCTGTGTGCTTCTGCGTCGTGAGGGTCAGATTCAACTGATCTACAAACACGCCATTTCCACTATCATGCCCGGTCAACCTGTCCGGTTATTCGACGGAGAAGAGACCGAAGGAGTTACCGGGGATTGATTGACCGTAAACCCGTTTCGCCGACCGCACTTGTTGTGCATCCGCAATATCCCGGTGCTGATGACGTCCGGGCTGGGGCGCGGCTGGAGGAAGCCTCAGAACTGGTTCATGCCCTGGATCTGAGCACGGTTGGAGCTGTGATTGAGCCACTGCGTCGTGTGTATGCAGGCGGTTTTTTCGGTTCGGGCAAAATAGGAGAGATCGCCGAACGAGTGCGCATCACCGGAGCAATGGTGGTGGTCATTGATGCAGCTCTCAGTCCCGTCCAGCAGCGTAATCTTGAAAAAGCTTTCCAGGCTAAAGTGATTGACCGCACTGGTCTGATCCTTGAAATCTTCGGTTTGCGCGCCCGCACCCGAGAGGGACAACTTCAAGTGGAGCTGGCGCGCCTGACCTATGAACGGTCGCGTCTGGTGCGAACCTGGACCCATCTGGAACGTCAGCGCGGTGGTCGCGGCTTTCTGGCCGGACCAGGCGAAACCCAGATCGAGACCGATCGTCGTTTGCTCGCCGACAAAATAGCTGGGCTTCGACGTGAGCTTGACACAATCAGGCGCACCCGGACCCTGCACCGGAAAAAGCGTCAGGCCGCGCCCTGGCCCACTGTGGCGTTGGTGGGTTACACCAATGCGGGTAAATCCACTTTGTTCAATAGGCTTTCTGACGCCTGTGCACAGGCCAGGGATATGCCCTTTACCACGCTTGATCCGACTGTGCGCGAGGTCAGGCTGCCGTCGGGTCGTCGGGTGCTCATGAGCGACACGGTAGGCTTCATCACCGATTTGCCTACTGAACTGATCGCCGCGTTTCGCGCCACCCTTGAAGAAGTGGTGGAGGCGGACTTGCTGATCCATGTACGCGACATGACCGATCCTGATCACGAAGGACGCAAAGCGGATGTAGAAAAGGTGCTGCAGGCGTTGAGGGTTGGTGCAGGCTCTGATCAGATGGTGGTTGAAGCCTGGAACAAAGCTGATCAGCTTGACGTCGGTGATCATCGAGATCTGGTCTGGCATTCTGGATTGTCTGGGCGAGCGGACGCACCGCCCGGCATCGTCACTTCCGCCCTGATCGGGGAAGGAGTTGCAGCTTTGCTTGAACGGGTGGAGCAGGCGCTATTCGCCGGCGATATGCAGCTGCGGCTCAGATTGACGTTTTCAGACAGCGCAGCACTGGCCTGGGTGCATCGTCACGGAACGGTGCTGGAGGAAACAACCGATCCCGCAACCGGTCACCGTGATGTGCTGGCGCGCCTGTCCATTCCCGATGCGGGTCGGTTCCGGCGGCGGTTCACAGGGCTAGAACAGATCAGCGATTATGCACCCGCTATGAAATAGGCAGTCAACGGATTTTCCACGCTGCAGAATCGCTGGTTGAATTTGGCGTTGGCCTCTCGCAAGACGGTTTCGGGATCAACCTCGCCCTTGTGGGCGAAATTGCTGGCTGCAAACAGCAGATCGCCGATTTCCTTCCGAGTGTGATCAGAATCTTGTTCCGTGACCCGCTTCGCGCGCTTCAGCCAGTTTTTCTCCGATCTGGACACCTCTAAAACCCCTATTTCGTGTGAGCGGTTAATGTAGGGTCACTGTTAAGTCTTTGTTTTTGTGGTCTCCGTCTCTCGAAATGGATAAGCATTGAACGTAGGTGTTGGGTTTTTAGAGGTGTCCGAATCTATATTCAACCAGTCAAATCCGGTCTGCGTCGTCCATTTTGAAAGTTTATCCGCTCGAGTAAGCGCGGGCAGTCCTACGGGAATGTTGGCCAGCACGGACGAACCGCCATCAGTCTTTTGTACGCGTTTGGCAGTCTTGACGACTTCCTAGGCTCGGGTCTGAGTGTCGGCATCACATGGATCAGCTGGAGTTGCGGGATAGTCCAAGTTTTGCGTTTCGATGCGCTGCGTCCTATGTAAGCGGTATGAGCGACGCCGTCCTGAATGCGCTGGCCTGTGTGGTCGATCCGGTCACGGGGGCGTCTTTGCCCTCTGCGGGTCGGGTCGACAGTGTAGACTTGCGTGAAGGAGTGGCCACTGTTGTGCTCAAACCCGGTAGGGCGGGTGAAGATATCACCGCCCTGCGCGTAGCCATCCAGGAGGCGTTGACGGCGGAGATCGGAGTTGAGCGCACGCGCGTGGTCATAGAGGCTTCGAACAAAAAGCCCTCGGGTGCTAAGTCTGGCGTGAGAGATAACACCGACAAGGCGCCAGCCGGGACGGTTGTTGCTGTGGCTTCCGGCAAGGGCGGGGTAGGAAAATCCACAATCGCCGCCAATCTGACAGCCGCTTGTGTACGAATGGGGCTTTCAGCGGGTTTGATGGATGCCGATGTTTACGGACCCAGCGCGCCCCGGATTTTCGGACTTACCGATTCGCCGGGTTTGCGGAAATCAGGCAAGGGAATCGAACCGCTTGAGTCCCATGGCGTCAAGATCGTCTCTATGGGATTCATAATTGGTGAACGTGATCCGGTGGTCTGGCGCGGCCCCATGGTTACCGGCGCAATCCGCCAGTTCATGGGCGAGGTGAACTGGGGTAACCCCGACGTGCTGATTATTGATATGCCGCCGGGCACCGGTGATGCCCAGCTAGCGATTGCCCAGGGTGCACCTGTTTCAGGTGCGGTCATTGTTTCCACCCCGCAGACCCTGGCGCTTGATGACGCGCGCAGAGCGGCGGCGCTCTTCGAGCGGACCGGAATACCTGTTCTCGGAATCATCGAGAACATGAGTTTTTTCCTCTGTCCCTGCTGTGGTGAGGGCTCGGAGATTTTTGGACGCGGCGGCGCACGCAGAGAAGCGGAACTGCTGGGCGTTCCCTTTCTGGGCGAGATCCCGTTGCATCCCGAACTGCGGCAAGCATCCGACGAAGGTCGTCTGATCGCGTCTGGAGACGGGCCCGTGGCAAACGCCTTCCTTCGCGCAGCGGAAGGCATGCTCAACGCGTTGGATGGCGCCCACCGTCCTGCGCCTGAAATTATCTTTGAGCGTTGATTGCGTCCTGAAGGGATAAAATACCTGAAGATTGAAACTTTTTCCCTCATTTTGGGTTGAGATCTAATCCGGGGGAGTCAGGAATTTCAACACAGCCCGAGCTGTGATCTCGGGCTGTTCTTCCATCGCCATATGAC
>RKRX01000132.1 GCA_007571185.1 Oceanicaulis sp. | reverse complement strand
CTTTTTAGGTTCTTTTGTTAATTTTTCTTTATTATCAAGATACCTCACATTCTTGTACCAGATCCAGTTGATCCCATTAGTCCAGCAAGCATAACGGGCGCGTGTGTTCACTGCATATCTTATCAGCTGCTTGGGAGCCTCCAGAGGCATCTCTTCTCCTGCCTTCTTCGCTTCAATGACAAGCCAGGGGTGTGGATGCAGAAAAGGCGACCAATCCCGAAAAAGGGCGTAGTCGACCTTCTCTCCTCCCTTTCCATCGGGTCCAGCAGGATATTGAAGTTCCATCTTTTTCGGTTCTATCTTCCATTTAAGTCTTCTTAGAAAAGGTGTGATCAATAATTCTTCGGTGTCCCTTTCATCTGAGCAATTTGCTTCCAAATTTTTTTTCACTATGGCGTTTTTCCATATCTTGAGAGTACGGAACAGCTTTTCTTCTGATTCGATATATTTCATGTTCAATACCTCCTTGTTTCGATCCCTCAGAGCAAGAGAACGCGCCGGTCAATGCTCAACCGCTCGACGGCAGAGCTTGCGCATAACAATCTGGTGCAATTTGGTGATAGAGTCAACCCCCTGCTGTAAATTTTTGTCGCGAACCGCGGTACACGTCTCTGTTGCCGCGAAAGGCGAAGCCCCTCCACACCGGGCGATGAAAATGATCAGAATGGTCACTTCCAGGCCCGAGTGCCGTAAGGATTTTGCCATGAGTCGTGTACCGTGGCATGTTGAAACCAGAAGGGAAGGGGTAACGTTCTCAACTTCGATCGCTTTTATGCAAAAACGCAAAGGTCAGTGGGCAGGTTGGCTGTGCGCTATGGCCCGCACTGAGAAAGACCTGTTGCGTGTCGTCGAGGCGCGCAAGCTTGCCGATGGTCAACTCCTGCTCGTGACGACAAACATCGCTGCACCCACAAAGGCACTCGATCTGCACCGCAAAAGGTGGGCGATCGAGTGCCTGTTCGCCAATGCCAAAACCCGGGGCTTCAATATCGAAGACACCCACATGAACGACCCCGGAAAGCTTTCAACTGTGTTGTCAATCGTGGCTATGGCCTGGGCATACCGGTGTTTGAGCCGGATCGAGGGGCAAGGGGATACGGTGAAAAACCCATGGGCGGGCTGAAAAATCATGGTTCCGGGGCGGGTTTGACACTCTGAGACGTTGGATGCTGCATGACCGGGAAAAAGCCCTGCAAGCCTGGCGACGAACATGCCCAAATCACAGGCGATTGCGGTGTGAGTCGTGTACCAAGAACGCCATTAACACACCGCCCTGTCCATACAGTCCCGGGCAGGCCGTTTCATTGACATTCCACAACAAACGGGTGACACTGAAACCCTTGTCCCGCCCGGCCTCACTGGAGCTTCCTTCATGACCCTTCACTTGTATCGCGGCGATCTGCCGGGCAGCCTGGATCTGGGGCCAAGTGTGGCGGTGGATACCGAGACCCAAGGGCTGTCGCTGGTCCGGGACCGACTCTGCCTGGTTCAACTTTCGACCGGGGATGGTGAGGCCCACATCGTCCAGCTTGATCGCAGCACTTATGACTGTCCAAATCTCAAGGCGCTGCTGTCTGACCCCGGGGTTGAGAAAATCCTGCATTTCGCCCGTTTTGACATGGCGGTGATCAGGCGCGATCTGGACGTCAACCTGAGCCCGGTCTTCTGCACCAAGATCGCCTCCAGGCTGGTGCGCACCTATACCGACCGTCATGGCCTGAAAGAGGTGGCGCGCGAGATCGCCGATGTCGAACTGTCCAAGCAGCAACAAAGCTCAGACTGGGCGGCCGCCGATCTTACTGAGGCCCAGCTGCAATACGCCGCCTCGGACGTGCTCCATCTGCACGCCATCCGGGACGGCCTGACCGCCATGCTTGAGCGTGAAGGTCGCCTGGAAACCGCAAGAGCCTGTTTTGAGTTTCTGCCGACCCGGGTGCGAATGGACCTTATGGGTTGGGCCGATACCGATATTTTCGCACACGCCTGAGCGCTTGCATCATCCCTGTAACGGAGTCAGACAGGGTTCACCTGTGTCTTGAACGGAATTTTGGCGCAACAGATGAGTGTGGCACTGAAGTCAGCAGAGACCAACATGATCGGCGAGCGCCGAGCACGGTCGCTTGTATCCGCGCGCCAACGCAGCCGGTTTGTGTCCGTCTTGCGTCTGGTTCTGCTGACTCTGGGCGGCGCGCTTCTGCTCAACCCCCTGATCCAGATCCTGGTATCGGGCCAAGACACGAATGCCGCAGCAGCACCTGATTTCACCCCGCAAGGCGATGCCGAACGTATTGTCAATCCTCGCTTCACCGGTCGGGACCGGTCCGGCGCACCCTTCGTGATCACCGCTGAAGCCGCTGAGCGCCGCTCAGGAACCGAGGCGGGCATCACGAATCTGATTCGCCCCGCCCTGGACTACGCACTCCTGGAAAACGCGGAGGATATCTCACACGTTCTGGCAGAAAACGGTGTGTTCAATGAGGCTGAACAATCCTTGCACCTTCAAAGCAGGGTGCGCATGAATACCCGCTCGGGCTATGCTTTCCAAACCTCCGCCGCCACCTTGTACCTGAAAGACGGCGTCGTGTCTGGAGACACCCCCGTGTCTGGTCAAGCGCCCTGGGGCGCAGTGCGTGCTGACAGTTTTGAGGTGCGCGAGGAAGGCAACCATATTATCCTGCGCGGCGATGTGCGAACACGTTTCCTCGCACCGGAACCGCAATCTGAACCTAACGCTCAGCCGCCAGAGGAGTCAAAGCCATGATCCTCCGCGTTCTGCGAGCCGGGCTCTTCATGGTGTTTGTGTGCGCCAACCCGGCGCAAGCGCAGATCGCCACCCCCGGTTCAGGCCCCGTGGATATCAGCGCCGATGATTTCGAGTTGATCGAAGAGCGCGACATGATCGTCTATACCGGCGATGTGAATGTGGTGCGCGATCAGACGCGTCTGCGGGCGGACCGGCTGGAAGCCTATTTCGGCGCCAATACCGCTGGACAGCATGAAATCCATCGCATCAAAGCGCAAGGCGATGTGTTCTACATCACCGCGACCGAAATCGCACGTGGGGATGAAGGGGTTTATGACCTCGCGGCGAACACCCTCATGCTCAACGGCGGCGTAGTGCTGACCCGAGGCTGTGATGTGTCTACCGGCGAACGTCTGGAAGTGACCCTGAGCTCAGGCATGGCCCGTCTGAGCGGAGGCGCAAATGACCGGGTGCGTTCGGTATTCTTTACCGATGATGATCCGGCTAACGAATCCGCAACCTCGCCACAGGACTGCCCGGCGCCTGAACCTCCGGGCGAAGACCCGCGTCCATTCACCACCGACCCGGTTCAGAGCGGGCGCTGACTGCGCTGTTTCATCAAATTTCAGGCAAGCGAGTTAGGCATGACGTCCATGGATTGTGACCGGACAGACGCATCCCGGGCTTTGTCGACGGCGCAAGAGGGCATCCGGGTTGAAAACCTCGGCAAGACCTATGGCCGGCGCACGGTGGTCAAAAGCGTGTCACTCTCACTCAAGCGCGGCGAGGTCGCCGGGCTTCTTGGTCCAAATGGTGCGGGCAAGACTACATGTTTTTATATGATCACCGGACTGGTTTCCACCGATCATGGTCAGATCACTCTGGATGGCGAAGACATCACCGACCTGCCCATGTATCAACGGGCGCGCCTGGGCATCGGCTATCTGCCACAGGAAGCCTCTATCTTCCGCGGTCTGACCGTGACCGAGAACATCGCCGCAGTGGCCGAGATCGTCGAACCGGATCGCGCACGCCGAGATACGCTGATCCAAGAACTCATGGAAGAATTGCATATTGATCATTTACGCAACAGTCCCGCCATTGCCTTATCAGGCGGTGAGCGACGCCGGGTGGAGATCGCGCGCGCACTTGCCGCTCAACCCAGCTTCATGCTGCTCGATGAACCGTTTGCGGGGATCGACCCGCTAGCCATCGCTGATATCCAGAGTCTGGTTGAGTATCTCAAACGGCGGAGTATCGGCATCCTCATCACCGATCATAACGTGCGCGAGACACTGGGGATTATCGACCACGCCACAATCATTCACGATGGTGAAGTGTTGTTCGCAGGCGACCCCGACGCGGTGCGCGCCGACACGAATGTGCGCCGGTATTATCTCGGTGAACAGTTCAATTAGAACCTTTCACGGTCGAATGCGGATAAAGGCTCAGGATGCCAAGGCCCGAGGTCGATAACCCCTCTGGATGCAAGCGCCGGTCCAGGTGCGATTGACGCTCCCCCGGCTCACAGATACCGTGAGCATCCGGTTCTTTGCCGAACCGGGCGCGCCAGGCGCGAACGGCAGGGTTTTGATCACCCCGCAAGTGCGCTGCCAGACCGCGATTATTGGAGGAACCTGCCATGAATATCCAGTTCGTTTCCAAAGGCATTGATGTTTCCCCGGCGCTGCGGGAGCGTATGGAAACCCGCATCAATGACGCTGCAGCGAAATACTTTAATCAGCCTGTGGAAGCCTTTGTCGTCGCGACCAAAGAAGGGTATGGATTTAAGGTGGATGTCTCGCTTCACCTGTCCTCCGGCGTCTTTCTCAGAGCCTCCGGTTCCGCCGAGGATGGATATGGCGCAGCCGAAAACGCCGCAAGTCACATGGAAAAACGGTTACGGCGCTACAAACGACGGTTGAAAGACCACCAGGTCAATCACAAGGTTTAGCAACTAGCTGCCCGTCGCCCGGGAGACGCCTGTGCGGGCGCTACGCTCGAAAGACCCGGTGGATGTCCCGGAGAAGAATGAGGACAGCAGCGGCGACAAGCCGGTGAGCATCGGCGCCGGGCAAGTCGCTGAACTGTTGCCCTCCCGACTGTCTCCATGGCCGTGCTTGAAATGGACTTGGTGAACGCTCCGTTCATCGTGTTCCGTAATGCCGCTACCGATACCCTTAGCGTTGTTTATCGACACCCTGATGGGTATGCAGGCTGGATTAATCCATCCCGAAGCGCTAAAAGCGCACTCGGCGCGACTGCGGGATGACCGAACCGCAACTGCCGGGAAATCCGCAGGTTGAACGTTTCATGACACTAAGCACCCTGATTCCACCGGGCGGTGTGATCGTTGAACTGGCCGCAAGCAACCGTAAGCAGGCTCTTGCAGGCTTGGCCGAGTTGGCGGAGCGTGTCTTGGGAGCGGCGTCACGTCCGGTTCTGGATGCTGTGATCGAACGTGAAAAGCTCGGGTCAACCGGGGTAGGGAACGGCGTAGCCATTCCTCATGCTCGCACCAATTTGGTGAACCGGGTGTGCGGTGTATTTGCACGGCTGAAACAGCCCGTCGATTTTGACGCTGTGGACGGTCAGCCCGCCGATCTGGTGTTCATGCTGCTAGCGCCTGAAAACGCCAGCGCCGAACATCTTAGAGCCTTAGCCCAGGTTTCGCGATTTTTCCGGCGTGAGGCGTTGCGGCGCGCCGTGCGCACCGCACCGGACGCCGACGCCATCGCCGCCTTGCTGACCAGCGGCGTGGAAACCGGCGCGACCTAGGCGGCGCCTCAATCCTCCTTCGAGGCGTGATTGGGACGAT
The DNA here is from genome assembly GCA_007571185.1 of Oceanicaulis sp. Classification (GTDB taxonomy): domain Bacteria; phylum Pseudomonadota; class Alphaproteobacteria; order Caulobacterales; family Maricaulaceae; genus Oceanicaulis. Next base: position 16,397 of record RKRX01000132.1, on the reverse strand, counting down.
CTGTCGATGAATCGGGGCTCGATAACCCGACCCATTGAGCAAGGTCTCGTTGGCGTGCGAACGGTTTGCTGTCTAGGATTCAGTAGGTGTCGAGGTTGGACAACCGGACGACGCTGAGCCGCCAGAATCGCGATGGGATGACCTATGAGATTGACAGAGACCCGAAGCCGCCAAGGCGCCCGAATTGTCGATCGACAACGATTCCGATCCCTAAGGGCTGGGAGGAGTTAGAGTTGCCCGGCGACGAGGTTCCCAAGGGTACGCGGGCGTCTGTGGATGGCCAGGTCTCGCGGCTCAATCGCACGGTTGATGAGATGGATGTTCCGGGCCCGTTCAGCGAAGGAGCGTTGCTTGCTGAGCTCGGCGGCGATGCGGTAACGGCGAAGGCGTATCGGGCGTTGTTCGGTCCGGTGATGCCTCGGGATGTGGCGCGGCGGCTCGGTGGTGGGGAGGAGGTGTTTCGGGATGCGGAGATTGGGGTTCGGTATAAGGATGGTCGGTTGGGTTTGTTGCTTGTGGACTCATTGTCAAAGGGAACGGTGAACCGGCGCTATCACGTAGAGCAGACGTTTGACCTGAAAGCGCGCACCAGATCGCGCGGCGTTTGCTGAGAGCACAGATGCGGACGTATCAGGATTGGGGGATCAAGTGGATTGAAGTGACGGCGGGTAAGGATGGCTGGACGCGGGAGGAGATTATTAAAGCGACCTATGGTGTGTGACTGAGGGTGGACGCTGCTGTGTCGAGAGCTGGCGCGGTTGCTCCGCTGTGGGTTTGGGTAGGATCAAGACGCCACTTGAGCCGACAGGCAAATTTTAATGGAAGATGACTCAGATGCAGCAGGCGGCAAGCTTTGAGACAGATGCGTTACGTATTCCTGATGGACCCGAAAACATTTTCCACGAAAAGATCGGTCACCACGGCGGAGACACCCAAGCGCGCGGCGTAATCCTGCATTCGGGACATTACAAGAGTCTCAAGGCGTTCGCTCCCATGTTCAGGGCAGGATCTGGCGAGAGCCCCCAGCGCCAGCTGCTCCAGGCGCTCCGCTTCCAGTTCCGCGTTCAGGACAGCGTTTCGCAAAGCTAAACCTGCATCGAGATCAATCTCTTTCGGGGTTGATTTCAATGTATCGCGCGCCTGGCGCAACGGTTTGACCACGCGGGCGTTCCAGCGGGCGGATAGCGCCACCGCCTGATCGAGCGCCGGGCCGGGATCGCGCCCGTTCACACAGATCCAGATGATCCAGAGACCCACATTCACATCCAACCCGGCTGACTGAAACGTCAAGCAGGCCGACTTCACACCGGATCGGGCGTACGCCCTGACCGAGAAATTCCAGAACTCATTCACAGACCGTCCTCACGAGCGCGCATCGTTGGGCGGCGTCCCGACTCCAGATCTTCACCCCAGCGGCGTGTCGCATCCCAGTCCAGGCCAAACATATCCAGCGCCCGCCCCACGGACTGATTGACAATATCATCAACCGATTCTGGATGAGCATAGAAAGCGGGCAAAGGCGGCATGATGATCGCCCCCATCTCGGTGAGTCGGATCATGGTGCGCAAATGTCCCAGATGAAACGGCGTCTCGCGGACCATCAACACCAGGCGACGGCGCTCCTTGAGCACGACATCCGCCGCACGGGTTAGAAGCGAGACCGTCATTCCGGTGGCGATCTCGCTCATGGTGCGCACTGAACACGGCGCAATCAACATGCCCATGGTCTGAAACGAGCCCGAAGCGATCGCCGCGCCCACGTCAGGCTGTTTGTACAGGTATTCGGCATGATCACGCAGGAAACCGGGCTTTTTCCCCATCTCATAGAACAAGGTCATCTCCGCGGCCTTGCTAGCCACCACATGGCGTTCCACGCCCAGCGACTTGAGCGCCTCAAGGGCGCGCACCGCATAAATCACCCCTGAAGCGCCGGACAGACCAACAATCAGACGTTTGAAAGGTTGCACTGACATCACGTGAACTCCGTGCACATGTCACAGCAGTTTGTAAATTGTGTTGCACCGCGAAGACATGGTTCACTAAGGCGCCTGCAAAAAGGGAGACCCATATGGCCACAGATGCGCGTATTCGTGAACTCGACGCCCGCCACGAAAAGCTAGACCATCAGATCACCCAAGAGATGAAGCGCCCCTCCGCCGATCCTCTTCGGATCACCAATCTCAAAAAACAAAAACTTAAGCTCAAAGAGGAAATCGAATCGCTTCGAGTTCGACAGTGATTTTCCTCTCTGACACGATCGCAAGAAAGACCGCGGTCTGCACAGGGCCGGGTGGTCTACAGAGCTGTAGCGGACAGGCTCGGGAGCAACCCCCTTAACCGCACGGGAGTTTTATCATGGTCACCTCTGACCGCGTCGCTATCATTGCCGGCGGCTCAAAAGGTGTTGGCGCCGCTTGCGCCCGCCGATTCGTGGATGAAGGTTTGCGTGTTGTGGTCGCTGATATTGACGACAAGGCCGGGAAGGCGCTGGCCTCGGATCTCAATAACAGTAAGGACTCCGCGCTCTATGTGCAATGCGATGTTTCTGACAGTCTCGCCGTTTCAAACCTGATGGCGGAGACCCGTTCAGCATTTGAGCGGGTGGATATACTGATCAACAATGCCGCCGCCACCGCCAAGGGTGATGTTCTGAGTCTGCCCATGGACGATTTTGACACCGTAATAAGTGTCAATTTGCGTGGCGCTGTCCTGGTCGCCCGGGCCGCCGCCAGACAAATGACCGAACAGATCGAAGCCGAACAAACCCGAATCGAGGACTGTCTCAAGCGCTATTCCATCATCAATATCAGTTCAGTCAATGCTGTGATTCCCGCTCCTGACCAGCTGGCCTGCTTGATAAGCAGGGGCGCCTTGAGCCAGATGACCAGATCCATGGCGCTGGCGCTGGCGTCCCGGGGGCTGCGCGTCAATGCAATAGGCCCGGGTCCGATCAACGCCGACCGTCTGCGTACGGGGACCGAAGATAGAGGCGCCATAGAGCGCGCCGTGTCCCGCACCCTGCTCAACCGCCGCCCGGCTGATCCCGATGACATCGCCGGGGTGGCATGGTTCCTCGCCAGCAAGGACGCCAGCTATGTGACCGGGGAATGCATCTACGCCGATGGCGGACGGTCCGCATTGAACTACACGATGGAATCCGGGAATTATCGGGATTGACACTCGCCTCAGCGCAGGAAGCCAAACGTCTCACCAGGTAGAGATTCAACTTTTGTCCTCTGTCCTGGGTTTGCCGAACAACTCCGCCAGGGTGGTTGGGGCATTGACGTCCGCATCCTGCTTTTCAACCGGCTTGAGGGTGTCATCCTGGGAATTCACCTGGCCCGCCACTTCCATCTGTTCGCGGCGAGCGGACGCCTTGGCCACTTGAGAATCAAGTTCAACCTGGGTGCACAAGTCCAGAGTGACCGGATCGGTCGGCTTGATATTGGGTGAGTTCCAATGGGTGCGTTCGCGCACCGATTCAATGGTCTTCTTGGTTGTGCCGACCAACCTAGATATCTGTGCGTCGGTCAGTTCGGGGTGATTGCGCACCAGCCAGGCGATAGCATCCGGACGGTTCTGGCGGCGCGACAACGGAGTATAGCGCCTGCCCCTTTCTCGCGTTCCCTGCAGCTTGGCGTATTTGGGCTTGGAAGCGGTCATGCGATAGCTGGAATCACCTTCAGCCTTAGTGAGTTCCCCGTGCTCAAGCTGACCGGCCGCGATCGGGTCCGCGCCCCGCACGCCTGCAGCCACGTCACCGTCAGCAATGCCTTTTATTTCCAGACGATGCAGACCTGTGAAATCTGCAATCTGCTCAAAAGTCAGGGAGGTGTTGTCCACCAACCAGACCGCCGTCGCCTTGGGCATGAGAATGTCGGCCATGTCGGCCCCCATGTTTGAACCATAAAGAAAACCCGGTGCGGGCCGCCCGATTGTTCTGTCGAACCGCCCTCATCATGCGATAATGATCGGGAGGACATGCAACTGCCCATATAACCCGTATCGCCTGAGGAGGAAACACCCGCACGGCGCTAAGGCATGAGCAGGATTTTCCCAGCATGTCCGCCGTCATCCATGCGTGCGTGCGCCTGCCGCACCGATTCCAGCACGAACCGGGAATCGATCAGGGGGCGCACGGCGCCTTGCGCGATCCAGGGCCACACTCTAGTGTGCACGGCCTGTGCAATCATCATTTTTTCGGCATCAGAACGCGATCTCAGCGTCGAACCTGTTAAAATCTGACGCTTGAGCATCACGCCCATCAAATCCACCTCCACCCGATGGCCCCTGAGAAAGGCGATCATGACAATCCTGCCTTTCACATTCAGACAATCGAGATTCTGTTGTACATAATCGCCCCCGACCATGTCCAGAATCACATCGGCGCCGCCGTGTTCACGGATTCGAGCGGACCAGTCCTCAGCCTGATGATCATAAGCCTCATCCGCCCCCAAATCCCGGCAAAGATGAGTGCGCACCGCACCCCTCGCTGTGGCGATCACATGCGCGCCGTGAGCTTTGGCCATCTGAATGGCGGCGGATCCAACGCCACCGGCGCCGCCATGGACTACAAAACGCTCGCCAGGTTGAAGCCGGGCCTGATCGAACACGTTTGTCCACACAGTGAAGACCGCCTCAGGCAGGCCCGCAGCATCGATAAGATTCACCCCCTCAGGCGCCGGCAGTGTGCTGCCTGCACAAGCGCGCACGATATCAGCATACCCCCCGCCCGAGACCAGAGCCACGACAGACTGACCGATCTCAAGGCCCGAAACCCCCTCTCCGACGGCCCGGATCCGACCTGACACTTCCAGACCCAATCCTTCCGACGCACCCGCGGGCGGAGGATACAACCCCATCCGCTCAAACACATCGGCGCGGTTCACTCCGCTCGCTGTCACATCAATCAGTACGTGGCCAGGGTCTGGGTCAGGCAGGGCGCGGGTCTCCACCGCCAGCACCTCCGGACCCCCCGGCGCCGGCGCGAGAACGATGCGGGAAGAATGCGAATTCATGGATGGAGACTCTTGAAGCGAAATCGGCAAGAATGCGTCCCTCCGCGAACAGAAACAGGAGACCGCCATGTTTCACGATGAACCCCTGAACTCCAGAACCGATGTGCTGACATGCGGGGAAGACCTTAGTGATCTGGGGCTGGCCCAACTTGACGAACGGCTTGACATGCTGCGCGCCGAAATCGCCCGCACCGAAGCGGTTATCGCCCGCAAGAAAGCCGGACTCAACGCCGCCGAGGCGTTTTTCAAAACCCCGGCCTCTTCTTGAATGTTAAGCTGCCTCAAGAGGTTGCGGGCATCGCTCGAAAAACTTTTGACAGAGCCAAGGTCCACGCACAGTTGAGGAAGACGGGCCTCAGACGCCGAAGCCTTTGAACTTGTCTTTGAACCTGGACACGCGACCTGCGCGATCTACAAGGGTCTGCGAGCCGCCAGTCCATGCCGGATGCGAGGTTGGGTCAACATCCAGCTGAAGGACATCACCCTTTTTACCATAGGTGGAGCGGGTTTTGAACCGCGTTCCATTGGTCATGACGACTTCAATGAAGTGGTAATCGGGATGGGTATCCTGTTTCATCGCGCCACTCTGGCCCTTTCTATATTCACAAGCAACCGACAATCGCCCCTGAGTGAAACCCTTGTGTGAATTCAGGCGCGCCGTGTACACTCCAAGACGCATGTTTTCAAGCCCTCGGAGTCAGTGGGCATAATCTCAAGTTTCGCCCGGACCAAAACTCGCCTAGCGTGCAGTCAGTTTCAACTCAATCCGGCGATTGCGGGCATAGGCTTCCGCCGTGCGCCCCTCGATCAGGGGATAGTGCTCGCCAAAGCCGGCCGCCAGCAGACGCCGAGACGGCGCCCCGCGATCTTCAAAATAGTTGATCACCGACAGCGACCGCGCTGTGGAGAGCGCCCAGTTGGATTCAAAACCGGCGGAAGGACCCACAGGCACGCGGTCAGTATGTCCATCCACACGCAAAACCCAATCCAGATCATCGGGGATTTCGTTGGTGAGCTGAATAATCGCCGCTGCGATCGGGGTTAAGGATGCGCGTCCCTGTGCGCTCAACTCGGCGGATCCAGACGCAAACAACACGTCGGTTTCAAACACAAACCGGTCACCTACGACCCGCACGCCTGAGCGTTCGCCCAGCACTTCGACCAGTCGCCCAAAGAATTCCGAGCGATACCGCGCCAGTCGAGCCGCCTCACTCGCAAGGGCGGCGTTCAGCCGACGGCCCAGATTGACAACTTCCGCTTCCAGCTCGGCTTCGCGGGCTTCCGCTGCGTTGAGGACTGTATTAAGCCGCGTCAGCTCATCACGCAGTAACGCCATCTGGTTATTCAACTGTGCGATGGCGGCCAAGGATTGTTCGGTCAGCGCCGTCTCTTCATCCAGCCGGATGCGCGTGGCGGCCAGATCGGCCTGCAGGGTTTCAATCTGTCTGGTCAGGCCCAGATTGCGTTCATTCAGCGCCTCGTTCTCTTCAGTCAGGTTGGAAACACGCAGGCTCAACTCTTCGTTCCTGCCCCGCGCCAGATTGAGCTCTTCGGCCAGCGTGAACAGGCGGGCATTGAGTTCGGCGAGCTGTTCATCCCGCCCGGTCAAAGCCTGTGACAAGGCGAACTGACCGGCTGTGAAAATCACCAGAAGAAAGACGATGACCAGTAGCAAGGTCGCCAGCGCGTCTACGAAACCAGGCCAGTAATCCCCCGAATCGGCCCGGCTAGACTGAAGATGGCGAGGCAGCATCATAAACCTAACCTTCCCGGTCTGATCCATGTCTGCGGTCCAGATGGGCTTGCGCTTGCAATGTCCGTACCAGAACCTTGATCTCGTCGCGCAGAAGGCGCGCGTTCTCACGCTGACTTTCCACTGCGTCATCGGCAAACCGGGTCATGATGCTCTCAAGCTGACGGGTATGGCGCTCAAGCTTGTGGGCGTGTCGATCCAGCATATCCGTGCTCTGCTCGAGTAATGCGCCTACATAAGCGCCGGAAGTCTCATCCTCGATGGAACCCGCCGCCGCCAGGCGGGAAATACTCGACAGCCATTCTTCGACTTCATTGTAGAAACGGTTCTGCGCCCGACTCGCCTGAAGCTCCAGAAAGCCGATGATCAACGAGCCGCCCAACCCAAACAAGGAGGAAGCGAACGCAACGCCCATACCGGCGATGGGGTCTTCAATCGCACTTATGAGCGCCATAACCTGATCTTCGCCCGCACCGCCGGACGTTTCCGAAACCGCACGCACCGCATGACCCACATTTCCGACGACCTGAAGCAGACCCCAGAAAGTGCCCAGCAACCCCAGAAAGATGAGGAGACGACCGAAATAGCGGGTGAGCGCACCGCTTTCGGTCATGCGTGCAGCAACAGAGTCCAGCACCACGCGCGCGGAGGCCGCAGACAGACGCGAATGACCATCGGCAATATCTGTGATCAGCACCGCCATGGGCGCGATGAGGGCCGGTGGATTAGGCAAATGATCGGGGTGTTCTTCTTTATTCAGGCGCAATAGCCATTCAGCGCTCGGCCTGATCGCAAACGCCTGCTGGAAAGTATAGGCGATGCCGATCAACAGGACACCGAGAATCAAGCCATTGATAGCCGGATTGGCCTTGAAAGCCATCTGGAGCGGAGCGTGCAACAAGCCGCCTAGAGCAACCACCACCGCCAGAAAAATCAGCATCCAGCGGATATAACTCCCCGGTCCGGTGAACCCGGCCTTGCGGGTCGAGCGTTTTGGATCAACCATAAAGAGCAACTCCCCTGTTTGATGCGACACCTTGGGTGAGGCTTGGCTTACGCCATCACCAAACGCAAGTGGGCAGACAGGAACAAGACGGTCGATTCGTCCCTGAAATTGATCCTAGCGCCGCACGCGCCTATTGATCCAGCAGCCAAATCCCTCCTGTCTCCGGTCAGACCGAAACTGTTCAGCGCGAGTGCGCCTTTTCCAGACTGTCGCACAGGCGCGCGACGACATCCTCGTTGCCCGCCACAATATGACCCGTCTCAAGCATGTCGGCATCGGCGTCGATGGGAACAGCCAAACCACCCGCCTCACGCACCAGCACGATGCCCGCAGCAATATCCCAGGGCTGCAAATGACGTTCCCAGAACCCGTCAAACCGACCAGCGGCGATCCAGGCCAGATCCAGAGACGCCGCGCCATACCGGCGCACACCGGCGGTTACGGGCATGATCCGGTGCAGCTCCTTGAGGAACCGGGCGTGGCCCTGCTTGCCGAAAAACGGCATGCCTGTCGCGATCACGCATTCACGCAGATCCCGGCGGTTCGCCACACGCAAGCGGCGATCATTCACATAGCAACCTCGGCCTTTCTCGGCATGAAACAGTTCATCAACAGCGGGATTGTAGACCACGCCGGCCACCAGCTGGCCTTCTCGCTCCAGCGCCACAGAGATAGCGAAATGAGGCTGGGCATGCATGAAATTCAGCGTGCCGTCCAAGGGATCGACGATCCAGCGATGAGAGCGATCGGTGCCTTCCACAACGCCACGCTCCTCCATGACGAAGCCATATCCGGGGCGATCCCTGGACAGGTTTTCAAACAGGATATCTTCAGATTTCATGTCCGCCCGGGTGACAAAATCAGCCGGACCCTTCCTGGACACCTGAAGATGTTCAATTTCACCAAAGTCACGCGCCAAGCGGCGGCCTGCCTTGCGAACCGCGTCGGTCATAACCTGCATCAGAGCGGAAATCTGAGCCAAGGCTAATCCGCCCGGCGCACATAGGAAGCGTCTTCAGTGGCGATCACGATCCGCTCTCCCACGCCCACGAAAGGCGGCACAGCGGTGCGGATATTGCCCGAAACAATAGCGGGCTTGAACGAATTCGCCGCTGTTTGACCCTTGATCACCGGCTCGGTCTCGATCACCTCCAGCTCCACATGCTGGGGCAGAGAAATGCTGATCGGTTTTTCTTCGTAGAACTCCAGAACCACCATCATGCCGTCGGTCAGATATGCGGCGCGATCCTCTCCCACAAATCCGATATGCACATTGATCTGCTCATAGCTCCCGGTGTCCATAAACACCAGCATATCACCTTCGGCATAAAGAAACTGGTGATCTTTCTGCTCCACCCGCACGCGCTCGACCTTGTCCGCAGAGCGGAAGCGTTCATTGAGCTTGCGGCCATCCAGCAGGTTTTTGAGTTCGATCTGGGCGAACGCTCCGCCCTTGCCTGGTTTCACGTGATCAGCTTTCACCGCCACCCAGAGGCTATCTTGGTGTTTGATCACATTGCCGGGTTTGATGTCATTGCCATTGATTTTCATCGGAAGGTCCGTTCCTTTCACAGAGGAGCCAGCATAAACCCGCCGCATCCGTTTAACAGAACCAACCCCGGCGGGCAAGCCTGGCGTACAACCCGCGCCGCCGAAACGCCGGATTAAAACAAGCCGCCATCCGCCGCCGCCTCCAAGCGTAAACGGTCACGACTAGCGGATGGCAGGGCCTGCTCCAGCGCTGCCTGCAGACGGTCACGGTCAGAGTCTTCAACGTTCCGCCCCGCGCGCGGGGCGCCGGCGCGCAACACCCAATAATAAGCGCGTTCGAGGTCTCGGGGAGCGCCATCGCCGACGGCCAGCGCATAGGCGAGTAGAAACTGGCTGTCGGGATCATTGGCCCGAGCCCCCTGCCGAGCCCAATCAACAGCCTCAGCGGGGTTTGCGGGTCGACCTCCCGCACCCTGAAAAAGCAATAGCGCATATTGCCCCATGGCGGCAGGCAATCGGTACTCGGCGGCGATCTGGATCAGGCGCGCGCCTTCAGCCTGGTTTACACTGCCGCCTTCGCCCTGCATCATCATCACCCCCGCGATCAGAGCCGCCCCGGGATCACCTGTCTCACCGGCGCGGGCGTACCAATGTCGGGCCGCCACGATATCCCGAGGGCCATGCACCCAATCGCCCAACGCCTGGGCATAATCACCAAAGGCTTCAGTGTGTCCGCTCTCCGCCGCTAATTGCAGCCAGTTCAGCGCATCTTCTGCAACGCCGGGATCCCCTTGCTCCATGAGATAGAGCCCGAACTCATGCGCGGCGCGAGCGTCCCCGCTTTCCGCCGCCCGGGCCAGAAAGGTCCGCGCCTGCCAGGCCGACAATCCGCCGCGCTCTTCCAAAGCCAGGCGAGACAGGATGATCAGCGCATCGGTTTCCCCCAGTTCCGCCGCCCGGCGCAACCAGCTGATCGCTACAGCATCATCGGGAGCCCCGGCCAATCCATGCAGGCGAATATGCCCCGCCAGCGCAGCGCCGCGAGCCTCTCCACCGGCCGCAGCCTGTTCGGCATGGATCAGCGCGCCGGAGAAATCTCCCCTCATGTAAGCTGCTGAAGCCCGGGCCATAGCGGTGTCGGTAAAAGAGCGCCACGGCCCCGCCTCGCCCACAGCATCCAGATCGATGCTGGAGCCCCATTCTTCTATCCCCGGTCGGGGATCGGTTTTGCGGATCTGCGGCGCAGGGGATGTATCCTGCAGCGCCAGCGCCGGACCGGCGCCGATAACGATCAGGCCAAAACTTGCCAAAATGCAGCGCATGCAGCCTCCGGTCCATCCGGATGCGACCACACGCCGTCGCATACCGCGATATAATCAGCTCCGGCCTCGATCACAGCCGGCGCCGTGTCCACCGTGATGCCGCCGATCGCCACACAAGGGATTTCGAAAAGCTCCGTCCACCAGCTCAATATGTCCAATCCCGCCCGGGTTGTGGACGATTTCGTGACCGTGTCGAAAAACGCACCGAACGCCACATAGTCCGCCCCACACTCCCCCGCCTGCATGGCTAGATGTCGGCTGTTGTGGCAGGTCACCCCCACAATCGCCATGGGCCCGACACTGGCCCGCGCCGCTTCCACACTGGCATCCTGCTGTCCGATATGAACACCGTCACAGTCCAGACGCGCAGCCAGATCGGGGGCGTCATTCATGATCACTGTCACGCCTTCCCGGTACGCGATATTGATCAGGGGCGGCGCAAGTTTCAGGATCTCGGCCTGATTATGTTCTTTCAGGCGCACCTGCAGCACAGACACTATCCCCATTTTGAGCGTGACCTCAAGCCGGGCTGCAAAACTCGCGTCAATCCGTGGGGGAGTGAGAAGGTAAAGTTCAGCCATGGCACAGCCTTAACGCAGGCAACGCGGAAAGAAAACACACCCCGCCCACGCTGTCATCATGATCACAGGCTGGCTATCCCCCGTCGGCTTCCAGGTCCGCGCGCCACTCACCCCGGGCGGCCAGGCCGTTCATGCGAGCGCGATGGTTAAAGGCGTTCTGCCCGGCTTGCACATTAAAGCCGTTCCAGGCTTTCAGCGGCGCTGATTGCAGAGCGCGGCCATAGGAGAACGTCAATGGCCAGGGTAGGCCAAAGTGCTCATTCATGATGTTCAGATGCGCGGTAGCGTCTTCATCGGACTGGCCTCCAGACAAAAAGGCGATACCTGGAACGGCCGCCGGCACACAATTCATCAGGCACCGAACGGTCATCTCAGCCACTTCTTCACGACCGGGTTGAACAGCGCAGTTTTTGCCGGCGACAACCATGTTTGGCTTGAGCACGGAGCATTCGAGAACCAGACCCTGGTCGAACAGTTCCGCGTACAAGCGCTTGAGGATAAACTCGGTCAATTCATAGCAACGCTCAATGGAATGATCACCGTCCATCAAAAGCTCAGGCTCGATGATCGGCACGATATCGGCTTCCTGGCAAAGCATGGCGTAGCGGGCCAGGGCATGCACATTGACGTTCATGGCATAGCGGGAGGGGAGACCCTCGCTATTGATATTGATCACAGCGCGCCATTTGGCGAACCGCGCCCCCAGATCGCGATACTCAGCCAGGCGTTCGCGCAATCCATCAAGGCCCTCGGTCACGGTCTCGCCTGAAGCGCACGCCAGCGGCTTGGCGCCTGTATCCACTTTGATCCCTGGAACCGCGCCGGCATCCTCAATCAACTCGACCAGCGGGGTTCCGTCAGCGGCGGTCTGACGCAGGGTTTCGTCAAACAGGATTACGCCTGAAATATAATCGGTCATGGCCGGCGTGGTGCGAAACAGCAACTCACGCCAGTTGCGACGATTGTCCTCGTTGTTTTCAAGGCGAATGCCGTCAAAGCGCTTCCCGATGGTGCGCGTGGATTCATCAGCCGCCAGGATGCCCTTACCCGGCGCCACCATACGCAACGCGATTCCATTAAGCTGATCAAGATCCATCACACCGGTCCCTTGTTGGTGGTCTACGACGCGATCGCCGCAGGCCGCGTGTTTCGCCTTTGCAGGGCGCAGGGTCAAGCCTTCAGCACGTCCACGCCCGGCAGCGGTTTGCCTTCCAACCATTGTAGAAACGCGCCGCCGGCAGTGGACACGAACGTGAAATCTTCAGATACGCCCGCCCGGTTCAGCGCTGCCACAGTATCGCCTCCGCCCGCGACGGCCATAAGACCGTTTTCCTGACACCGCCGGGCTGCATACCGTGCAGTTTCCACCGTAGCCGTGTCAAAAGGCGAAGTTTCAAACGCGCCTAGCGGTCCGTTCCAGACCAGAGTGCGCGAGGCTGCAATGGCGGCCGCCAGCCGGTCCACGGTTTGCGGGCCGCAATCAAGAATCATCTCGTCTGCGGCGACCGCCTCCACCCCGGTCACTCGGTGATCAGGATCAGGCTTGAATTGTTTTGCTACTACGACGTCAGAGGGTAGAAGAAGCGCGCAACCGGCAGCGCCCGCCGCCTTTTCAATCTTTCCTGCGGTTTCAACCAGACCCGCTTCCTTCATGCTGGCGCCCACATCATGGCCGCGCGCCGCGAGGAAGGTGTTGGCCATGGCGCCTCCGACAAACAAGCAGTCCACTTTCTTCACCAGGTTTTTCAACAGCGCGATTTTGGTGGACACCTTGGCGCCCCCCGCCACCGCCAGAACCGGACGACCGGGGCTTTCCAACGCTGCGGTCACATGGTCGATTTCACGCTGCAGCGACAGACCGGCATAAGCAGGGATCATCCTGGCCACGCCTTCGGTGGACGCGTGGGCGCGGTGGGCAATGGAGAAAGCGTCATTGACATAGACATCTGCAAGCTCGGCCAGCCGAGCTGCAAAATCGGGATCGTTCTTCTCTTCACCAGCGTGAAAGCGGGTGTTCTCCAGCAAAAGAACATCCCCGGCGCTCAGGTTGGCCGCCGCAGCCCTGGCCTCCTCTCCTACGCTGTCAGAAGCGAATGTTACGCAATGACCGATCAGCGCCGACAGCAGCGCGGTGATCGGCTCCAGGCTCATCTCAGGATTACGCCGTCCTCCGGGACGACCGAAATGCGTCGCCAGAATCACTTTCGCACCAGCCTCGCGCAGATACGCAATGGTCGGCAGGGCTGCGCGCAGGCGGGTCGCATCACTGACCTGACCGGATTTCATGGGCGCGTTGAAATCGACACGCACCAGGATGCGCTTGGCGGTAATGTCAGCATCTTGGATGCGACGGATCATATCGATCATCCCCCGGTCAATCCGTGTCTAGAGGTAGCGGCCCATTTCGCTGGCGGTATCAATCATGCGACAGGCGAAACCCCATTCATTGTCATACCAGGCCATGACGCGGACCAAGCGTTTGTCGATGACCGCGATCTTGTCCAGCGCCACCACCGAAGACCGGCTGTCATGATTGTAATCAATCGACACTAACGGACGGGCGTCATAACCCAGAACACCCTTCAGCGGACCGTCCGCAGCGGCGCGAATCGCGGCGGCGACGGTCTCGGACGAAGCCGCTTCGCCCGGAGTGAAAACCAGGTCGATAACCGATACGTTCGGGGTCGGCACGCGCACCGCAGAACCATCCAGCCTGCCCGCCAGTTCAGGCAGCACAAGACCTATGGATTTCGCCGCGCCGGTAGAGGTAGGGATCATGGACAGGGCGGCCGCACGCGCACGGTGCAAATCCCTGTGATTGCGGTCCAGCGTGACCTGATCGCCGGTATAGGCGTGAATCGTGGTCATGTGACCGCGTTCAATCCCTATTGAATCGTTCAACGCCTTGGCCACAGGCGCCAGAGCGTTGGTAGTGCACGAGGCGTTGGAAACCACAACATCATCCGCTGTCAACCTGTCATGGTTCACACCATATACGATGGTCTTGTCCGCGTTCTCAGCCGGCGCCGAACACAGCACACGCCTGGCGCCGGCCTCGATATGGGCCATCGCTTTATCCTTGGCGTTGAACTTGCCGGTGCATTCCATCACCAGATCAACATCCATATCCGCCCAGGGCAGTCTGGCGGGGTCGCGTTCATTGACCTTAGCGATCCTGCCATGGCCAAGATCAATCCAGTGCTCTCCGACAGCCAACTCGCCATTATAGCGTCCGTGAATGCTGTCAAAAGCGAACAGATGTGCGATGGCTTCGGGCGAGCCGGAATTGTTGATCGCTACGACCTCAATATCACCCGTACGCCGGTGTTCGAGCACCGCACGCAGAGCCAGACGGCCAATCCGGCCAAATCCGTTGATCGCGACACGAAGCGCCATGGTCCGCCCCTATAGTCTTGCTTATGGTCTTGCCAGCCTGGCTCTGCCGAAAAGCAGGTAAGCCGGTTTAGACGGTTCCCATCACCCCGTCCACATGCAGCATTCTCGCCGCTCCCGCCCTTGCATCACAGGCCGTGAGCTGCAAGAAGCTTTTTCAGATTCCCGACGCAGTCAGATCAGATTTTTGGGGGTTCCGATGAAAGTACTCGTACTCGGTGGCGACGGTTTCTGCGGCTGGCCCTCTGCGCTACATCTGTCAGCGCGCAATCATGACGTGGTCATCGTGGACAATTTGTCCCGTCGCAAAATCGATATCGAGCTGGAAGTCGACTCCCTCACACCAATCCGCCCTATGGGCGAACGCCTGGCGGCGTGGAAAGAAACAGCGGGCAGAACCATCGCCTTCCGCAACCTGACCATCGGCAAGGACTATCAGGAACTGGTGGACCTGATCTTAGAGGAGAAACCAGACGCGATTATTCACTTCGCCGAGCAGCGGGCCGCGCCCTATTCCATGAAATCGGCGCGGCGCAAACGCTATACCGTGGACAATAATCTGAACGCTACCAATGACGTGCTGACGGCCATCGTGGAAACCGGTATGGACATTCACCTGGTCCATCTGGGCACCATGGGCGTGTACGGCTATGGCACCGCAGGCATGAAAATCCCCGAGGGTTATCTGAGAGTGAAGGTGGAAACCCGCGAAGGGTTAAGGGATCAGGAAATTCTATACCCGGCCAACCCGGGCTCAATCTACCACATGACCAAGACACAGGATCAGTTGTTTTTTCATTTTTATAATAAAAACGATAAGGTGAAGATCACCGACCTGCACCAGGGCATCGTCTGGGGCACCCAGACCGAGGAGACCAAGAAGGACGAGCGTCTGATCAACCGGTTCGACTATGACGGGGATTATGGCACCGTGCTGAATCGCTTCCTCATGCAGGCCGCTATCGCGTATCCGATGACCGTGCATGGCGCCGGCGGGCAGACGCGCGCCTTCATCCATATCCAGGACACTGTGCGCTGTATCCAGCTGGCTGTGGAAAACCCGCCGCAGACCGGTGCGCGCGTGCAGATCATGAACCAGATGACCGAAACCCACCGGGTGCGTGAACTCGCTGAAATGATCTCCGGCATGACCGGAACCGGTATTGCTTACCTGCCCAACCCGCGCAATGAAGCCGATGAAAATGAGCTTTACGTGGAAAATGACACCTTCCTGTCTATGGGTCTCAAACCCATCACCCTAGCCGAAAGCCTGATGGAGGAAGTCACTGAGATTGTCAGGAAATACACAGACCGCTGCGATCGTTCCAAGGTGAAGTCGGTCTCTTACTGGAACAGGGATCGTGAAGCCGCAGACAAGACCTGCGACTAAACCCCGGTCTCACCTCACCACCTGAACCCGATCACCTCCAGCCCGGCGCGCCATTCGCTGGGTCGGCTGCTCACATATGAACGCAGAACCTGACCGTCCGGGCCCAGCGCGAACCCGTAGCCCAGTTCCGTGTTCCAGCTTATCTGCGGCGATAGCCCGCGCTCAGAGCCTACGCCCCGTACAGCCATCCGATCATCGCCCCATAGCTGTAATCCGCCGCCCAGGCCGCCGCCCAGCGAGCCCGCATGGCCCCAGGCCGGCGTCAGTGAGAAGGACAATCCTGTGCCATTCTCATGCGGCTTGAGACCCAGGCTCAAACCCACACCCGCATCGCCATACCCCGAAACCGTGTGCAACAACAGCGCCCGGCCCTGCAGGCGTGCATCAAAACGTCCCGAAGACCACGCCAGCGCACCCTGCCATTCCGCGCCCCAGCCCGATAC